>JAFAYS010001170.1 GCA_019240175.1 Chloroflexota bacterium
TCGCGCCGCTACCATAGGCGAAAAAGCCGATCCGGCGGTGGCTGAGATCGGTGTCGCTGGTGGCGGCCCAATCGAAGAGGCTGGCCAGCGCGCCGTACAAAGCGCCCGAGTAGACGTTGCCGACATCGCGCCCAAAGCTCAGCGAGGGCTCGACTTTTTGGGCAAAGGTTTGGCGGAAAAGCTCGGCTTTGGCCAGCCGCCGCTCCCAGGCCGTTGGATCTGGCGTCTCGGCAGGATCGGGCAGCGCCGCCAGTAGTTCAGGATCGGCGGCAGCCGCGCTGCGCCAGGTGTTGCCCAGGATGCGCGCGGCGGCGTACTCGGCCATGCGCGGGAAGGGCACGTGAAACAGCATATAGTCGAGCAGATGATCCGGTCGTGGGCCGGGCTGCTCATGCGCCGCCGTCTCGTAGCGCGCCAGCCAGCCGTTCCAGGCCGCCTCAATGCACGACAGATACACGCCGATCGAATATTTGCCGTCCACGACGGCGGTTGTGCTCCAATTGGGACGGAAGAAATCGCGCTCATCCTGCGAAACGGTGCTCATCAGGCCTGGCTCCAGGATCAGCAGACGCGGCTGTTCGCAGATCAGCATAGCCACCGCGCCCGCGCCCTGGGTATACTCGCCCGCCGAGCGCAGCGGATAGCGACTGATATCGGTGCTGATCACCAGCGCGTAGGGCTTGCGGTTCTCACCCGCGCGAATGCGATTCACGGCGGCCTCAAGCGCGTAGGTCGCGCCGATGCAGGCGAACTGGATCTGCGGCGTGCTTACCTCGGGCAGCGCCACGCCATAAAAGCGCTCAAGCATGCCCAGCACATACGCCGCGATCGACTTGGATTGATCAACGGTCGTCTCGGTGCCGACGGCCAGATAGTCGATCTCGCGCGGATCGATCCCCGCCGCTGCAATCGCTTTGATCGCCGCCATCGCCGCCATGGTCGCGCTATCCTCGTGCGCGTCCGGGACCGCCATGCGCCGCACGCCGACGCCCTTGGTGACTTTGCCGATCAGCGCCTCGACGGAGTCTTCGCCAAGCTCGGGCGCGCGCACCGTGGCCCACTCGCCGGTCAGATCAACAAACAAGCGTGGTACATGCACAGCGATCGTATCGATGCCTACCTGAGTTGTCATACCTGTTCCTTCCATTCGTGTAGATGTCGGTTGACGATCCACACGAGCCGCGCTGCTCATGCGTATCACAATCACTTGATTTGTGAGGTGCAGTGTATGGATTTGCGCTATCGAGGGCTGGCAGAAAGCTGCCAAATCCTCTCAAAAAGCTGTCCAAACTATGCCATCGTGATCATTAGTGCGCCTGTTTAGTGGATCGCACAGCAGTCACCGCATCTGGCATAGCGCTTGCTGGATCTTGCCGATTGAGCTACCGGATGTGCCGCGTTACATCCCACCATGCAGCACCAGCGATCGCGGCGGAGCGAGTAGAAAGGATCTCAGATGACCAATAACGTGAAGCAGGCAGGCCAGCAGCCTACCATGGCCGACAACCACGTTGAGCGCCGGCTGGTGCCGCTGGTCCAAACGCAGGTAACGATCGACGATCGACTCTGGGCACCGCGCCAGCACGTCAACCGCGAGCAGACGATTCCCTACATTTTGGAGCAGTGCCGCAAAACGGGACGCGTCGATGCGCTCAGCGGTGTATGGGACCCCGCGCTGGTTGCGCGCGGCGTCGAGGGCAGCAATATTCCCGTGCTCTTCTGGGACTCCGATATCGCCAAGTGGATCGAGGCGGCGAGCTACAGTCTGGCCACGCATCCCGATCCCACGCTCGATACGCAGGTCGACGAGGTGATCGCCGGCGTCGCAGGGGCGCAGCAGCCGGACGGCTATCTCAACAGCTGGTTCACAACGGTCCATCCCGAGCAGCGCTGGACCAATCTGCGCGACTGGCACGAACTGTACAACGCCGGGCACCTGATCGAGGCGGGCGTCGCGCATTTCCAGGCGACCGGCAAGCACACGCTGCTGGATGTCGTCCGCCGCTACGCCGACTACATCGACTCGGTCTTCGGCACAGCGCCGGGCAAGCAGCGCGGCTACTGCGGCCATCCCGAGATCGAGCTGGCGCTGGTGCGGCTGTATCACGCCACCGCCGAGCGACGCTATCTGGATCTGGCGCGCTACTTTGTGGATGAGCGCGGACGCGAGCCGCACTACTTCGATCAGGAGGCGCGTGCCCGTGGCGACGATCCGGCGCGCTTCTGGGCGCGCACCCACGAGTACAACCAGTCGCACTGCCCGGTTCGCTTACAGGACGAGGTCGTCGGCCATGCTGTGCGCGCGACCTACCTGTACAGCGCGATGGCCGATCTATCCGCTGAGGACGGCGACGCCTCGCTGCTCGGAGCCTGCCGGCGCTTGTTCCGCCACCTGACGACCAAGCGCATGTACGTGATGGGCGGCATCGGCAGCTCGATGAACAATGAGGGCTTCACCAGCGACTACGATCTGCCCAACGAGAGCGCCTACGCCGAAACCTGCGCCGGCATCGCGCTGGTCTTCTGGGCGCAGCGCATGCTCAACATCGATCTCGACCGGCGCTATGCCGACATCATGGAGCTGGCGCTGTACAACGCCGTGCTGAGCGGTGTGTCCGCCGATGGCACGCACTTCTTTTACGATAATCCGCTATCCAGCGACGGCGACAAGCAGCGCTCGGAGTGGTTTACCTGCCCGTGCTGCCCGCCCAACCTGGCGCGGCTGATCGCGTCGCTCGGTGGCTACATCTACGCGCAGAGCGACGACGAGGCCGTGGCGCATCTGTATGTGCAGAGTACGGCACAGCTGCGTCTGGCTGGGCAGGATGTGACGCTGCGCCAGGAAACAAACTACCCATGGGATGAGCAGGTAACGATCCGCGTGGGCGTTGGCGCGCCGGCGACCTTTGGGCTGCGGCTGCGACTGCCGGGCTGGTGCCGTGCGCCGCGACTGACGCTCAACGGGGAAGCGATCGATCTGGCGGATGTGCGCGATGGTTATGTTGCGATCCGGCGACAATGGCGCGACGGCGATATGGTGACGCTGAATCTACCGATGCCGATCGAGCGCGTCTACGCTCATCCCGAGGTGCGTGCCGATGTTGGCAGCGCCGCCCTGCGCCGTGGGCCGCTGGTGTACTGTTTGGAGCAGACGGATCAGACCGCGCCGCTGCACCACATTCTGCTGCCGGCGGATGCCAAGCTAACGGCGCGCTTTGATCCCGATCTGCTGGGTGGCGTGGTCGTGCTGGAAGGCCAGGCGCTGACGCTCTCGCCGTCCGGCTGGGACGATGTGCTGTATCGCACGGAGCCGCCCGCCGCGCAGCCCAGCCCGATTCGCGCCGTGCCCTACTACGCCTGGAGCAATCGCGGCGCGGGCAGCATGACCGTCTGGGTTCGCGAGCAACCGGCGACGCTGCAACCGACGGCTGGCTGATATTCGGCTACCGTTGCGGACGGGAGCAGGCAGCAGGGAAAGATCGTTTTTCCCTGCTGCTTAGCGCGGCAGATTGCTGCACTATTTGGGGCGTCCTGCATCTTGACGTCGCTCTGCCGGTCTCGTATCATATACATCAATCACCAACGTTTGAAGTTCTCCGCTTCACGCTTAGTTCAACCTTCGCCAGCATCTTCGCATCGGCACTGTACAAGCAGACAGCCGAGTTGCTTGATGTTTGTTGCACGAGCAGCGCCCGCGCCAGATGTGTACACGCTTGATTGTTACGGTTTATCACTGCCGAACCAGTAGATTAAGCCACCTGCCAGGGCGATTGCACCCTGCTGCCCCATCGCATGTTGTTCAGGAGACCACTCTATGGCGACCCATGCCTCTCCCACTGCCACGCCGAGCGCCCCGTTTGACCCCAGCGCGTTCAACCTGTTTGCTCCCGACCAGCTCGCCAATCCGTTTCCGACCTATGCGCAGGCCCGGCGCGATCAGCCGGTCTTTTACAGCCCGATGTTCGATATGTGGTTTGTTACGCGCTACGAGGACATAACCACTGTCGTGAAGCAGCCACACCTGTTCTCGTCGGCTGAGGCGCTGGAATCGACCGACCGGCTGCCTGAGCCGGTGATTGAGCTGCTCAAAAAGGGCTACCTCAAATTCCAGTCGCTGGTACAGACCGATCCGCCGGAGCATAGCCGCGTACGTGCTGTGTTCGGCAAAGTACTGACGCCGCAGCGTGTCGCGGCGCTGGAGCCAGGTATTCGCGAGCTGACCAACCAGCTGATCGACGCGTTTGTCGCGGATGGCGAGGCCGATCTGATCCCACAGTTTGCTTTTTCGCTGCCGGCATTGACGATCTGTGATCTGCTGGGCGTGCCGCGCTCGGACATCGATCGTGTGCAGCGCGGCAACAATGGCCGGCAAACATTGATGGGTGCCAACAGTCCGGTCGAGGTGCTGATCGCAGCGGCACACGACTACCTGGAATACCAGCACTACTTTATCGAGCAGCTTGAGCGACGCGTTCACGAGCCGCAGGACGATCTGCTGACGCTGCTGGTGCCGGCTGAGATCGGTGGCAGCGCACCGCTGAGCTTGCAGGAGGCCGTTTGCAACGCGATCGATCTGTTTGCCGCCGGCCACGAGACCACAACCGCAATGATCGGCAATGGTATGTCGCTGCTGCTGGATCATCCCGAGCAGATGCAGGCGCTGCGCGAGCATTCCGAGCTGCTGCCAAACGCGATTGAGGAGATCCTGCGCATGGAAGCGCCGGTGCGCGGCCTGTTCCGTGTGACGACCAGCGAGACGATGCTTGGCGATACGCAGCTGCCCCAGGGCGCGCGCATGCTGATGATGTATGGCTCGGCCAATCGCGACGAGCGGCAGTTTGCCGATCCCGATATCTTCGATATTCGGCGCAAAGATGCCAACAAGCATGTGGCCTTCGGCAAAGGCATGCATTTCTGCATCGGCTCGGTCCTGGCGAAGCTCGAAGGTCGGGTTGCGTTTGAACTGCTGCTCAAGCGACTGCCGAACCTGCGTCGTCACCCAGAGCGGCCAGCGGTGCGGCGGCCAAACTTGATTTTGCACTGCTTCGATCATTTCCCGATCGCCTGGGATCGTGAGCCAGCCGCTTAAGCAGAGCCTGAGGCAGAATCCGCGAGGCGCTGATTAATCAGCGCCTCGCCCCGTCGAGTAGTTGAGCAGAATTAGGCAGCATCTGCCTCACCCTCGCTGGCGGCTAGACAGGCAGCCGGTCGGCGTAGCATGGCGCGCGTCGAGCTGGCGGCCTTCGCTGGCCGCGCGGATCGCCGCGACAAGCACGTCGGGCTGTGTGTTTTTGGGCAGATAGCCGATCGCGCCGGCGCGCATGCCCTCCGCGACATAGCTGTCATGGTTGATTGAGCTAAAAAGCACAATCTTGACGTCTGGATACGCGCTGCGCATGCGCTTGGTGGTTTCAACGCCGTTGAGGATCGGCATGTGTACGTCCATCAGCACGACATCGGGCCGCGCCTGGCTCACAACCTCAAGCGCCTCGATCCCATCTCGCGCTTCACCAACTACGGTAACATCTGCGTGCATAGAAAGTAGACGCCGCGTGATCTGCCGCGACATTCGCTGATCATCGACGAGCACAATTCGGATCATCTCATCCTCCACCTGGCATCGGATTGTCGGGATAGTTGGGACGAGGCGGGTAAGTTGGATCAGCTACCACGCCTGCACAAGAGATTTAAGCAACGCTGTGAGGTGCTGCCATCCAGGTGGATAGATCCGCTGTGCCGACGACTTTGCTGAGCAGGCCGCTGGGAGCGGATCTATCCGAGATGCGCCGCCGATCGAATGCGCCGGAAGTGCCATGAGCTGACTCGGCGTGGTCATAGAGGGACCGGTGCACATGCTGGCTGGATTAGCTTTTTTTTTGGATGAGATGCTCAATCTTTACTACACCGCTTACTGCCTGTTTTTTACAGGCTATGCCTCGACACACATCAATCAAATACACCTATTTTGATGGTATTAGACCACGCCGGGCCTGGATCGCGGGATCGGTTTCCGATCCAAAAACCGATCTTGTTTGATGCTATAATCGAATCCAGGGCCTCCAGCGGCGTCGAGTGCCAGCGGCACCGCAGGGAGCGCTGAAGTCGACATCACCCAGGCGGTTGCATCTGGGAGCTTATGCATCTCGACGCTTGGGGAATAGTCGATGTCAGATCGTAGTGAAGAATTTTTGTCACTCGGGCAGTGGATTCGTCGTCGGCGTCGAGCGCTGGATCTTACGCAGGCTGTTCTAGCCCAACGCGTGGGCTGCGCCGAAGTGACGATCCGCAAGATCGAGTCGAACGTGGCGCGCGTTTCTCCGCCAATGGCCGAGCGTCTGGCACAATCCCTTGGGCTTTCCCCTGTTGATCAGGCGGCGTTTCTTAAATTGGCGAGTACCGAGCGCAGTCTCGCATACTTGCCAGTGCCGCACGCGAGCGTCAATGGTCATGCCGCCAGCGCCGCTCAAGCTTCTCTTCAGCAGCCCCAGCTGCCTGCCGATGCTCTGCCCGATCCTGCGCCGCTGCCAGCCGGATCGCATATGCCGCTCCGGCGCAATCCGCTGTTTGTAGGCCGTGCCGACGATCTGCGTCAGCTGGCGCGTGCGCTGAATGTGGGCGGCAACGCTGTGATCGGGCAGCTCACGATCGCGGCGGCAACCGGCCTGGGCGGCATCGGCAAGACTCAGCTTGCCTGCGAGTTTGTCCATCGCTACGGACAATATTTTGCGGGCGGTGTGTTCTGGCTCAGCTTCGCCGATCCCGGCGCTGTTCCAACTGAAGTAGCGGCTTGTGGCGGCGGTCCCGAGTTCGACACGCTGCCACTCGACGAGCAGGTGTGGCGGGTGCAGGCGGCCTGGAAGCTGCCGATTCCGCGCCTGCTGATCTTTGATAATTGCGAGGACGAGGATCTGCTGAATCAGTGGTGTCCGCCGCACGGCGGTTGCCGCATACTGATCACTAGCCGCCGCCATCACTGGGACGCCGCGCTGGGCGTGCAGTCCGTGCCGCTAGGCGTGCTGCCGCGTCACGAGAGTCTGGCGCTGCTGCACGCGTTCCGCCCCGATGTGCCTTCGTCTGATCCTGACCTTGATGCGATTGCCGAGGCCCTCGGCGATCTGCCGCTGGCGCTGCATCTGGCCGGCAGTTTTCTCGCCCACTATCGCCACGCGATCACGCCCACGCACTATCTTCAGCGACTGCTCACGCCGACACTACTCGACGACGTTTCGCTGCGGGCCGTCGGGATCTCGCCGACGCAACATGTGCAGCATGTGGCGCGCACCTTCGAGCAGAGCTATGCCCGGCTGGATTTTGCCGACAGCGTTGATGCGCTCGCGCTGCTACTGCTGGCGCGGGCGGCCTGCTTTGCCCCCGGCGAGCCGATCTCGCGCTGGCTGCTGCTGCAAACGCTAGCCCTGGCTGATGATCCCAATGGTTTATTTCTGGCCGAAGATGCTTTAACGCGCTTGATCAATCTTGGTTTGCTAGAGCCCAGCGATGCCGACGCTGTATGCCTGCATCGGCTGGTGGTGGCCTTTGTGCGCACGGTGGCGCTGGACACGGCGGCCCAGGAGGCTGTTGAGACGACGATGTTTGAGGTAGCCGATCGTCTAAACCAGATCGGCGATCCGCAACCACTTCAGGAGCTAGAGTCGCACTTGCGCTACCTGACCGAAGGCGCGCTGTCGCGTCAGGATCTGCGCGCGGCGAGCTTATCCAGAGCGCTAGGCATGCATATGCAGATGCTGGGCGCGTATGCCGAAGCGCGGCGCTATTTCGAGCAGGCGCTGGCGATCCACGAGCAAGTGTTGCGGGCGGAGCAGCCCGCTACGGAGCACAGTCTGCATAGTCTGGCGGTGCATGTGCAGGTGCTGCGCGCCTTTGTGGAAGCGCAGCGCTACATCGAGCAAGCGCTGGTCGTCGGGGAGCCAGGATCTCACACGGCGTACACCGACAGCGCGCGCAGCGCTTGGTTTCAAGGCAAGTATGTGGAAGCGCAGCAGGCGATTGAGCGAGCGCTGGCGATTCAAGAGCGAGTGCTGGGCGAGGCGCATCCCGACACGGCGCGCAGCCTGCATAGCCTGGGCCTGGTGTTGTGGGTCCAGGGCATGTACCCGCAAGCCCAGCAGGCGGTTGAGCGAGCGCTGGCGATTCAAGAGCGAGTGCTGGGCGAGGCGCATCCCGACACCGCCCGGTCGCTCAACATTCTCGGCGAGGTGCTGTATGCTCAAGGGGCCTATACGACGGCGCAGCGCTTCTATGAGCGATCGTGGGTGATCCGCGAGCAGATATTAGGGTCGAATCATCCCGACACGGCGCGCAGTCTGAATGATCTGGGTGAGATCTATTGGCTGCAAGGCAAGCACGTCGAGGCACAGCACTACCATGCGCGGGCGCTAGAGATCCAGGAGCGGGTGCTGGGTGAGGCGCACCCCGACACGGCGCGCAGCCTGCATATCTTGGGTCGCGTCCTGCGCGAGCAAGGCGACCTGGCCGCCGCGCAAGCCTATGTCGAGCGAGCCTTGCTGATCTTTGCGCGTCGCCTCGACCCGCATCATCCCGAGATTAAAAGTGCCCGCGCAACTCTTGCCACGCTCACGAGGCTCACAGCAGTCGAACGTGGCGAGGACACAAAGCGTTAAGTGGTCAGCTAGCGATCGGGGAGCGTCGCCGAGGAAGATCGCAGGCTCGTGGGTCGGAGCACACACTCGCTTGAGTCTGCCCAATATCCTATCGATTTCGGGAATCAAGTACTAAAGAATGTATCAAGATGTTGGCAGAACGGGTAGGGTATGGGCGGACGGTTTTTGGTACCTGGCTGCGCGTCGAACGATCAAGTATGACCATTGGACCAGGTGTTGAAGCCGCCCTCAGTCGGATGTCTATATCTTGCTTGTTGCCTATACTTGCAGATAGCATGTGACTGATCACGCCATAGTGAGCTGCTAGTGAGTACTGCTGGGGAGAAGCAGATGTTGAACATAGAAACGATGCAAACCAACGAACGTGATACGGATTCGCTGCCGAACACGCCTGCGCCGCGCATTTGGGACGCGTCACATCGCTGGCTCACGATTGGGTTAGTTTTGACGGTGGTCGGTGCCGCGTTCGAAGCGCTCGCTGTGGCAACTATTCTGCCGGTCGCAAGTGGCGAGCTGGGCGGGCTCCAGTTGTATGGCTGGGCCTTTAGCGCCTTTATGCTGACGAATCTGATCGGCGTTACGATCTCGGGTGGCGAGGCCGATCGGCTTGGCCCTGGACGGCCCTTTTTGATGGGTGTGGCGCTCTTCGTGTTTGGTCTTGCGCTGAGCGGTTTCGCCACGACGATGCCGATGCTGATCATGGGCCGCGCCGTGCAAGGGCTGGGCGCCGGTTTCATCGGCTCGATCTCCTACATCGCGATTGCGCGCGGCTATCCGGCAGAGCTTAAGCCGCAGATGCTGGCCGTGCTTTCGAGCGCCTGGGTGATCCCTGGTTTGATCGGGCCGGGAGTGGCTGCGGTGGTTGACCAAGCTGTCGGCTGGCGCTGGGTCTTTCTCGGGCTGGTGCCGGTGATGATTGGCGCGGGCGGCCTGGCGTTGCAAGGTCTTTACAGCCTGAGCGGCAACTCCATGGCACCGCCCGACTGGCGACGTGGCCTCGGCGCTGTGTGTTTGGCGGCAGGCACGGGCCTAGTGCTCGCCGGTATCGGTGCCGAGACGGTGCTGCCACGGGTTGGATTGGCGGCGGTCGGCCTGGTGATTGCGATTCCGGCGTTGCAGTATCTGCTGCCTCCGGGAACCTTGCGGCTGGCGGCGGCCCTACCTGCGGCGATCGCGGTCAGCGGCTTGCTGAATATGGCCTTCTTTGGTGTTGATGCGTTTGTGCCGCTGGTATTGACGACTGTGCGTGGCCAGAGCATTGCCAGTTCTGGCCTTGCGCTCACCGCCGCAACCGTGACCTGGACGACCGGTGCGTGGTTGCAGGCGCGGCTGTCTCCTCGGCGCGGTCGCCGGCAACTGGTGTGGGCTGGACTGATTCTGACGGCGCTGGGCATCGTCGCAACCGCATCCCTGCTGCATCCGCTGGTGCCGGCGGTGCTGGCTCCGCTAGCCTGGGCCTTGGCTGGCCTGGGTATGGGCGTGGCCTACTCGACGCTGTCGCTGGTGGTGCTTGAGAACGCAGAAGGCGGGCAAGAGGGCCGCGCGACGTCTGGCTTGCAATTGATGAATATGCTGGGCAGCGCGCTCGGGACGGGCATCGGTGGGTCGCTGGTGGCCGACAATGGTCCCGCCAGCGGTGTGCTGCGCCAGGATCTGCTGATGCTGCTGGTGGTTGGACTGGCGCTCTTGGCCGCCTCGCGTCTGCCGCGCCACGTGGCAACATCCGGCACATCTCCGGTAGACTCAGCTGCCGCGCACCACGTCGGC
Organism: Chloroflexota bacterium; assembly: GCA_019240175.1. Taxonomy (GTDB): domain Bacteria; phylum Chloroflexota; class Chloroflexia; order Chloroflexales; family Kallotenuaceae; genus LB3-1. The sequence continues at coordinate 10,410 of JAFAYS010001170.1, forward strand.
GTGTAGCGCTGATGCCCAGTCTTCACAAGTTGCCGAGGGGGTAGATCTGCCCCCTCGCCGTGTTTGATCATCCAGCGGAAACCTCGCCACAACATGATCTAACCCACGTCGGCCAAACCTTAGCACTAACATTCTGCTGCCTGATGTTTATGCGACGCTACCATTCACCAAAAGATTATTTGGATGCCGCGCGTGATCCTGCAACCTCAGCCGAGGAATTACGCAGCCTCGCCGGCTCCGTGTACGATTTCGTTCGGTATGCAGTGGCTGAGCACCCGCGTACCGAAGCGGACGTGCTTGCTGCGCTGATCCCACAGCAGATCGAATCATGGTATGAGCAGCAGCTAGCCGATGCGCTTGTGCGCCATCCCAACACCCCAGCACAAGGCTTGCGCGTTTTAGCTGGGCGATTACCACCGGTGCTCAACCGTGGCCGTAATCACGACAACGGCCTGCGCGCAGGGATCGCTCTGTGCGACAATCCGCACACGCCACTGGATGCGATTCAGGCTATGCTTGAGGATCGGCACGTATCGACAGACTTTCGCCGCATGGTCGCGCGTAAAACAACCCGTGTTGATGTGCTCCAATTCTTGCAAAACGATCGGAGCGACGTGGTGCGAAAGTATGCCGATGAGCGGCTGGTGGCAGGGGTGAGATCAGAAAAGCAGTAACGCATAACGATATGGAAAGGCAACGGGGCGGTGTGCCGCCAATGCGCGCTGTGCCGGCTGCTAGCGGGGCAGATACGCAGGCAGCCGCGTGCGCATTGACGCAACCCAGCGCCATGTGCGCGCTAGCCAGCGCGGGTGACGCGGCAGGTGTCCCAGCCGGCTCGCGCCGTGCTCCATGACCCACAGGTAAAGATCGGTCTCGGTGCGATCTGGCAGATGACGCCGCGCCGCGCTGGCACGAATAGCCGTCACCAGTGGCAGATACACGGTGTCGTACCAATCGCCGACGGCCTCTTCGCTACTGACCGGCGTGCCGCGTACGGCGCTCAAGCAGGCGCGCTGCCAGTTGATATGCCGGATCAGCTCTAGATAGCCGCCCAGCGCGCTCACCGCGATGTCGCAGCCTGGCCGTAGCTGGGCGAGCTTGGTCCAGGCGAAGAAATCAGCCTGCTCTTCCAGACGAATCAGATCCGCCGCGACCAGATTTGGCGTGAGCGGCACATCGACAACAAGCTCGGTCACATGCGCCCGAATGTCGGCTTGCCCGGCCAGGCGCGCCACCGAGATGCGGTGGTTGCCGTCGGTGACGAAGTAGATGCCGCTCAGCTGGTAGAGCTGGACTGGCGGCAGCTCAAGCTGCTGGGCACGAGCGCGGCTGACTTGTTTCCAGCGTCCAGCGGTGCGCGTTGTGCGCGGGCGAAAGCGGCGATCGAAATCACGGTAGCGGCCCTGGCTGCCGACAATCGCGGCCAGCGGTACATCCCGAATCCCGCGATCGTATTGGCCACGCACCACCAGCCGGGCGCGCACCTCGGCGAAGGGCAGTAGATCGCGTGGCGTGCGACGCAGCCGATCGAGGAGCGCTTCGACGAGCGCGCGCCGGCGTGCCGCGTCAAAGTCGGTATCAGCAGGATTTTCGAAATGGAGCATAGTGCCGCCAGTTTCCTTGCGCGGGCGGATCAAATATCAGTCAGGAGGATCGGCCCTTAAAGGAGCGTCGAGTGTCGTGAGCAGCGAATTGCTGTTCATCAAGGATCAATGCCGGCGGTAGCAGGAAAATCACGCGCCGGTGGGCGTGATGGCTCAACTAGCGCAGCGCCACACAAATCTCGATCACGCCAGGCCGCGCAGTGCCTCCACGATCAGCGACACGCCCAGCCCGATCAGTAGCAGGCTGCTCAGCTGTAGCACGCGACGATAGGCCGTTCCGTTGAGAAATTGGCGCGACTGAGCGACCAGCGCCGCCAGCACGAGCTTGCTCCCGACCAGCAGCAGATAGAATGCCGCCAGAAAGCCCGCCGCCCAGCTCAGCCCGCCTGAGCGCCAGCCGTCGACCAGCAGCGGTGCCCCCACAACGATCCAGAAAATCCACGGGTGCGGGTTGAGCCAGTTGGTGATCAGCGCCCGCAGCAGGCTGCCACGCTCGTCTTGCTCGATCTTAACGCTGGCCGGTCGCAGTGAGTCGAAGCCCATCCAGATAATAAACAGGCCGCCGACGATGCCCAGCGCGCCTACCACGAGCGGCGGCAGCGACCCGACGACCAGCAAGGCCAGGATAATCATCGGTATATCGCTGAGCAACGGCGCAAACGCGATCAGCCGTCCTGCGCGCCAGCCGCGCTCAATGGTTTCACGGATCACCAGCACCAGCATCGGGCCCGGGCTGATCCCGGCGGTAAAGCCCAGACTCAGGCCGAGCAACAGCCATTGCAGCATGGTGGTACACCTCTCCAACAAAAAGCGTATTGTACCTGGTTGCGAAGGCAATCAATCGATGCAGTGCAGGCATCGGCGTGACAGAAGCGTTCGTTCATACATGAGAAACTCCTGGGTAGGATGTCCTACTCAGGAGTTTACATATTCCTAGCTACTGTGAGCCGAGCAACAAGCTTGCAAGCGCAGCTTGTGCTCGTCGAGCGGACGCTCTTCTGCGCTCAGCGCATGGGCGTCAGCCGTGTCGCTGACGGCCTACTGCCAGCGGTAAATGCGCACGTAGTCGATTTTGGTTTCGCGCGGGAAAGTCGTATTGGCCGGGCTGGCGAGACCTTCGAAGTTGCCGCCGACCGCGACGTTCATGATCAGCTGCATCGGTACATGCGGGATGTCGCTGGTGCGGCGATAGCGCTGCACGCCATCGACATACCAGACGATCTGGTTCGGGTCCCAGACGAGCTTGAAGTCGTGGAAGCCGGTATTAAAGCTCGGGCCGGTGAAGCTGGTGCCCGCATAGGCATTGTTCGGGTACACGCCGTAGTGATGCGTCATGTATACTCTGTTTGGAACTTCGCCCTTCCACTCGCCGATGTCGATCTCGGGTGGCCAGTTCCCGGCGGAGCAGGGCACCGCCGCTTCGCAGGGAGCGTTGAGCAGCCACAGCGCCGGCCAGAGACCAGTGGCCGTGCCGGGCGTGTTACTGGCGTTAATCACCCAGGCGCGAATCTCCACTTCGCCATAGGTAAAGGTGAAGCGATCTTTGGTATCGACGCGGCCTGAGGTGTAGCTACGCCCGCCGAGGCTGCGACGCTCGCTCTTCAACACCAGGTTGCCGCCCCAGTGGAAGACATCGCTCGGGGTGTAGTATTGCAGCTCGTTGTTGACGGTACTTGCGCGATCCGTGACGCGCCATTTACTCCCGTTGGCCGGAGAAAAATCGGGCGCGTTGAACTCATCGCTCCAGACCAGCACGCGGGTTGCCGCTTTGGCCGGGAGTGACGCACTCAGGCACAGAATCGCCAGCAGCGCAACAAATAACAGGGTTCGTTGCCGCCGCGGCCTAAAGGTTTTGCCAGTGGTGGAAAGCATCGTTGCAGCTCCTTTGGTGGGTACCGTCAGATTGCCGAGCGCCGACAGGTTAAGAAGTGGTTAATGCGCTATTAAAGCATGAACCTGCGGGCGGCTACAAGCGCGCTACCGATACTATTACCGCTAGAAAAGCGATACACTCATAAGCTGGTTCGTGTCGATGCCTGTGTGATCGTGTTTATAATCAGCGCGCATCACCGATCAAGGGAAAAGTTAAGGAAAGGTTAGGATACTTGGCTGCGTCTTTGTACATGACAGAAGAGAAATGTGTGTTAAGTCGCACACGAGGAGGTACCGACAGCTGTATGCTTTGAGCGTTTGAGGGCTATGCTCCGCGCTCGCCGGCTATGATCCTTACGTTCATCCCGTCCGCCACCGACGCACCGATCAACATGCTTAGAGG
>JAFAYS010001058.1 GCA_019240175.1 Chloroflexota bacterium
AGGTCCATCAGCTGGTTGTACTTGAAGCGCGGCAGCGTCGCGCGGACCCACACGCTCAAGAACAGGAAGAAGATCAGCTTCAGCAGGAAGTAGCCCACCGAGACCAATCCCGCCACGTTGGGATAGCCCGCGCTGTAGAGCGTATCGACGCCGGGACCGCGCCAGCCGCCCAGGAAGAGCGTCACGCCGATCGCCGAGACCGCGATCAGCTTGATATACTCGGCCATAAAGAAGAGCGCGAACTTCATCGACGAGTACTCGGTGTTGTAACCGCCGACCAGCTCCTGCTCGGCTTCCACGAGATCGAACGGCGCGCGCACAACCTCAGCCGTCGATGCCAGCCAGAAGACCGCGAAGGCAATCAATCCAGTCGGCTTGAAGATGTTCCACCAGCCGGCCTGGCTTTCCACGATGCGGCAGGTGCTCAGCGCGCTATACGCCTCGTTGGGAAACATGACGTTGCACACCGGAAGAGGATAGCCCGCCTGCTGCGCCGGCGCGGCGGTCAGCATGATCGCCACCAGGATCGACAATCCCAGCGCCAGCTCATACGAGATCAGCTGCGCCGCCGAGCGAATGCCGCCCAGCATCGAGTACTTGTTGTTCGACGACCAGCCGCCGAGCGTAATGCCGTACACGCCGATCGAGGTGACCGACAGCAGGTACAACATGCCGACGTTGATGTCGGTGAACTGCAGCGGCACCACGCGCGTGCTCTCGCCCAGCAGCCCCGACAGATCCAGATACGCCCCGAACGGAATCACCGCGAAGAGCAGAATCGCCGGGATCATCGCCAGCGCCGGAGCGATCGTATAGATCACTTTATCGGCGTTTGTCGGCGTGATATCTTCCTTGAAGAAGAGCTTCACGGCGTCGGCCAGCGGCTGTAAAAAGCCGCCCGGCCCCGCGCGGTTCGGCCCGATGCGATGCTGCAATCGCGCCAGGAGCCGCCGCTCGAACAAGGTGAGATAGGCGAACGCCGTCGTCGTTCCCAGAAACAGGACGAGGGCGACGATGATCAGTGTGATCAGCCTGATCCAAAAATCCATAATGTTACGCCTCGACCTTTTCGATCTTCACGGGAGTCAACACGCCGGTGCGCAGCGAGCCCAGCGGAATCTCCGCCAGATCCGGCACGAGCAGCGTTCCCTCGCCGACTGCGCCATCAACCTTTGCTTCCAACTCGACCGCGCCCACCGACGAGCTGAGCCGCACGCGGTTGCCCGAGCTAATCCCGAGCCGCGCCGCGTCCGCCCTGGCGATGCCGACGTAGGGCTGCGGCACCCAGTAGCTCAAGCTGTCGGCGTTCTGCATCAGCGTGCCGCCGTCGTACAAGCGCGGCGCGGCGATCACCAGCAGCTCGCCCTCACGGCGCTGCGGTGCGACCGGCTGCGAGAAGACCAGATCGAAGGCGAGATTGCCTTGCTCGGCTAGAGTTGGCCACTGCACGCCGAAGCCCTCGGTGTTCTCGTAGCTGGTGCCGTCGTAGAAGACCGGATCGGCCACTGCCTGACGGCCCCACACGCCGCTGGTCGCCTTGAGTTTGGCGAAGCTGGCGTTCTTGTAGATCGCCACGCGCTCCACAATCTCGGCGTTGACGTCATCGGTCGAGCGATACGTCCAGCTGCTTTGTGGCGTAGCCGTGCGGGCCGCGTTCTTTTTCTTGCCGCCCGGCTGGTTTTTGCCGGAACTTGCAGTCGCGCCCACGCCAACCGCCGCGCCCTCGAAGACCGGCACCATGTTGGCCAGCGTGCGACCTAACGCACTCAGGATCTGCCAGTCAGGACGGCTTTCGCCCAAACTGTTGCGCGCCGCACGGAAGCGCTGCACGCGGCGCTCGGCGTTGGTGTACGTGCCATCGCGCTCGGCGAAGGCTGAGGCCGGCAGCACAAAGTCCGCGATCTCGGCGGTCGGCGTCATGAACAGATCCTGCACAATCAGCAGGCCAAGCTTTTTCAGCGGTGCCAACGCCTGCGGATTCGCGCCGACCGGATCGAGACCCGCGACATACAGCGCGTGCAGCTTGCCGTTGGCCGCCGCCTGGATCATCTGCCGCGCGGTCATGCCGCTCTTGGTCAGATTGGTATAGCCCGGACCTTTGCTCGGTCGCACGCCCATGTCGAGCGCGCCGCGGCTGTTGTTGTAGCGCAGGATCGGCAGCACGCCGTTGCCTTCGCGGCCAACGTGGCCCGTCAGCAGCGCGATGTTGCCCAGCGCCTGCAACAGCGGCGTACCGGCGGCGAACGCCTCGCGGCCATACACGATGATCAGGTTTTCGGCACCGGCCACGCTCTTAGCGATCGCCTGCAAGCTCTCGGCTGCCACGCCGGTCTGCTGCGCGACGTTGTTGACGCTGTAGGGCTGGAGTGCGGTTCGCAGCGTTTCCAGGTTCTTGGTGCGCGACGAGACAAACTCGCGCTTTTCGAGGCCGCCCTCAAGGATCGCCGAGAGCAGACCGAGCACGAAGTGCGCTTCCTGGCCGTAGCTGTAGCGCACCGTATTCGTCGCGGCGGCGTCCAGCTTGGTCGGGCGTCCGTTGGCCACGATCAGATCGCCGCCCCGGCGCTTGATGCCGCGCAGCCGCAGCAGGTAGACCGGCGCTTCTTCCTCGGGGTCCGCGCCGACAACCAGCACGGTCGTGCCTTTGCCGAGCTTGCCGAGATCCGTGCCACTGGTCACGCCGAAGGCATACGCCAGATCGTCGTGCTCCGGCTCGTCGAGCGTGCCGTTGCGGCTATCGAGATGCGGCGATTGCAGCACTTCGCGGAAAAGCTTCTGGAACAGATACAGATCTTCGTTGGCCAGCCGTCCGCCCGCCAGACCGCCGATCGCATCGCCGCCGTAGCCCTCGACCACGCCGTAGAGCTGCTGGGCGATCTCTTCCAGCGCCTCCTGCCAGGTCGTCTCGATCAGGTTGCCGCCGCGCCGCACCATGGGCTTGGTGATGCGCTTGGGGCTATCGGCGAAGTGGAAGCCGTAGCGACCACGATCGCAGAGCCAGATCTCGTTGACCCACTCGTTGACGCGCGGCTGGACGCGCTTAATGTCGCGGTAGCGCATATCGAGCGTGATGTTGCAGCCGACCGGGCAGTGCGGGCAGATGCTCGGCACTGGCTTGACTTCCCACACGCGACCGGCGAAGCGGAAGTCGTGGCTCATCAGCGCGCCGACCGGGCAGATGTCGACCGTGTTGCCCGAGAACTTGGAGTTGAACGGCGGGTTGGACTTCGACTGGATCATCCAGGCGCGGCCACGGTTGGCAAAGCCCAGCACGCTATCACCGGCGATCTCGTCCTCGAAGCGCACGCAGCGCGAGCACAGAATGCAGCGCTCGCGGTCAAGGTCGATCAGCGGGCCGAGCGGCACCGGCTTCTCGAAGTGGACCTTGTCTTCGTAGTCGAAGCGCGTGACGCCGGGGCCGTAGCCCATGGTCAGGTTTTGCAGCGGGCACTCGCCGCCCTTGATGCAGACCGGGCAATCCAGCGGATGCGAGGTCAGCAGCATTTCGATCACGCCTTTGCGCGCGAACTCGACTTCGGCGGTGTTGGTCTTGACGACCATGCCGTTAGAAACCGGCGTGGTGCAGCCGGTCTGCAAGCGCGGCATCATCGCGATCACGGGCTTACCGTTCTCGTCCAGCACCGGCTGCCTGGTCGCGGGGTCCATCTTCGGCGTGCCGACCTCGACCAGACACATGCGGCACATGCCGACCGGCGGAAGCTTCGGGTGATGGCAGAAGACCGGGATCTCGATGCCGGCCTCAAGCGCGGCTTCGACCACCCCGGTACCCTGCGGCACCGATACTTCTACGCCATCGATCGTAAGCTTAATATCTGGCATATATCTCTAGCTTCTAGGCAGGAACGCGCAAGCGACCCCGCAATTAAGTTAGCGGACAGGCGGCGAGGCCGCGCCGGTATACGCGCTGCCCTCCGCGACCGACGTGTGCGGCATCGGGTGGTTCGCGCCGAGCGGACAGCGACCAAGCTCGATATGCTGGCGGATCTCGTCGCCAAAGTACTTGAGCGCCGAGTTCACCGGCGAGACAGCCGACTCGCCCAGCGGGCAGAAGCACTTGCCGAGCATCTCCTTGCCAAGGTCGTTGAGCAGCGGAATATCGGCGGCGCGGCCTTTGCCGTGCTCGATGCGCTCCCAGATCTTGACCAGAAAGTGCGTGCCTTCGCGGCAGGGCGTACACTTGCCGCAGGACTCGTGCTTAAAGAACTCGTCGACTTTCATCGAGGCCGCGACCACGCAGGTCGAGTCGTCGAGCACGACCACCGCGCCTGAGCCGAGCATCGTGCCTTTGGCGGCCAGATCATCCCAGGTGAGCGGCACATCCAGATGATCGGGCGTGTTGATCAGCCAGTTGGCCGACGCACCGCCGGGGATCATGAACTTAAGCTCATGGCCGTCGCGAATGCCGCCCGCCAGCTCGTAGATAAACTGGCGCATTGTGATGCCCAGTGGGATCTCGAAGTTGCCGGGCCGCTTGACATGGCCGCTGACCGAAACCGCTTTGGTGCCGGGCGACTTCTCGGTGCCGAACGAGCGGAACCACTCCACGCCGCGATCGATGATCATCGGCACGTTAGCCAGCGTCTCGACGTTGTTGATCACCGTCGGCTTGGCGTACAGGCCCGCGACCGCCGGGAAGGGCGGCTTCAAGCGCGACTGTCCGATCTTGCCTTCCAGCGATTCGAGCAGCGCGGTT
>JAFAYS010001068.1 GCA_019240175.1 Chloroflexota bacterium
ATGCTCAGCACCATCGTCACGGTGCCGTAGCGCGATCGATCGGCGCGCCATTTCTGGATGCCCGGTACCAGCAGCAGCGCCAGCACGCCCGCCGAAGCACCCCACACCGGCACGTCGACCAGCCTCACGGCCAGCACTGCCGCCAGCAAGCCCAGGATCAGCGCCGCCACGACGGCGCGTGTCTGCGCGCGTGGATGCAGCAGCGTCAAGATCGGGAGCTTGGGCGGTCGCAGCATGGTTTGATGTGTGTTCATCAACTTCTTCCTGATTCAGCGACGAGTCAGCGTCAGCAGCGTATGCGGCGTTGGCTGCTCGATCGTCGAGATTTTGCCGTCGGGCCAGATCACGCTCAGGCTGCCGATCGCAGTCCCGGCTGGTACGCCAAAATGGATGCGCGACGGATCGCCGGAAAGGTATCCGCTGGCCGCGCGCACATCGCGGTAAAGCGTGCCGCTGTCGGTGTGCAGCGCCAGCGTCGCGCCGATCGCGTGGCTGTTTTTGCTGCCGGGCCAGCGCAGATCGACCTCAAGGCCGTCGCCGCCGCACAGCCGATTCTCGAAGAGCTGAGCCGCGCCACGCAGATTGTTGACCACAATATCGAGATCGCCATCGCCGTCGAGATCGGCCATGCTCATGCCGCGACCGCTGCGAGTCGAGCCCAGGTTCCAGTCGGGCCGGGGCGTGAAGTAGCCGCCGCCGTCGTTGCGCAGCGCCTGATTGGCCTCGACCAGCTCGTGCTGCGGCAGGTAGTTGAAGATCTCGGCCTCGATCATGCCGTTGACGACGTACAGATCCAGCCAGCCGTCGTTGTCGAGATCGCCGAACTTGCCCGACCAGCTCCAGCCGGTTGCGTCGACGCCGCGCGCATACGCCTGGTTGTGAAAGCGACGGTCGACGCCGCGCACCTGCAGCGTGTTCTCGGCGATCTGCGGATCACCTTTGAGCGTGGGCTCCCACATCTGCGCCATCAATGGCCGCCAGATCGCCAGCGTCTCCACGTCGTGGCTGTAGGGCTTCATGTCGGTCGAGAATAGCTCTGGGCTACCGTCGTTGTCGATGTCGCCGGCGTCGAGACTCATCGTGCTGTGGCTGGTCGTCGAGAACGGCTGCGTCGCGACCCAGGCGTGCGCTTCCTGCTGCCAGGCCTGATCGTAGGCCCCAAAATCATTGCCGACGACGATATCGCGCCCGTTGTCACCGTCGAGATCGAAGAGCGCGATCGCCAGTGCCTGGGCTTTGGCCGCCAGTCGCGTGGCCCCGAAGCTGTCGCCGCGATTCTGGTAGGCGTAGACGCCCGCGCCGTTGCCCAGCAAAAAGCTGTTGCCCTGATCCGCCAGCAAGCCCGCGTCGTAGGAGCCGGCGATCAGATCGAGATCGCTGTCGCCGTCGAGATCGGCCCAGTTCATGGCGTTGGCCGGCTTGTAGATGCTCGGCAGCAGCTCAAGCTCGAAGTGCGCGCCGCCGGTCTGATTGCCGGTGTTGCGCCAGTAGTTGGGCGCGCTCATGCGACGTGTAAAAACCAGATCCAGCCAGCCGTCGCCGTCCACATCCACGCTGTTGACCGCCCGCGAGTCGCCGTGCTCCATGCGCTCAGCCCGAAATTGTAGCCCGCTCTGGTTCCAAAGAATCGAGTTGGGATCGCGATGATTGGCCAGCACCAGATCCAGGTCGCCGTCGCGATCCAGATCGTTGATCGCCACTCCCGCACCGTTGGCCTCGAACATCTCGACCTTGTCGCCGGGAACCGTGGTGGTGTGCGGCAGATCGTGCGCGATAAAGGTGTTGTCGCAGGGCTGCGCCGGTTGGTTCAGGGCGCGCTGCTCCACCGCGACCGGCACGTTTTCGGGCGCGTGCATCGGCTGATTGGCCGCCGGAAACGGACCCGATGTTAGCGGCCCGCAGCCGGCAGCGCCAAGCAACGCCAGCACGCCGAGCGTTCGCAGCCAGATTCGAATCGATCTTTTTCGTTGTGTCGAGCGCATGACCGCTCCTATCGCTGGACAAGTGCCGGAAGGACTCCATTGTGCTGAGCTTTGTACATTTGCTTCAAGGATGCTTCAGCGATGTTTGGAGCTTGCTCAACTTTCCAGCCGTATTCCAGATCCCAGCCAAAATAGAGTAAGGCCCACAGTGGAAACATAATGGTATGGCGACCTGCGAATTCTTGGTAGCGTCCGTGTAACGTATTCTTACTATCTCCCTGAGTTCCAGCAGAACCAATATAAATCAATGGACATTCACCGATCTTTTCGAGACGGTGAATACGACTGAGCATTTTCTTTTCAGCCATTGGCCATTGCAATCGCTGTATGATCGCTTCGGCCTGTTGCACCATTTCAGGAATCGGAGATCCTCGGCGTTTGACCTGAAGAACATACACACCACGTTGAGCTGGTGGATTTGCGTTACGAATATCAGCGAACGTGAACTCGGAGAAGATTTGGTCACAACTTACAGGATCATGAATCATGTTTTACCTATACTTTGTAACGGGATTTTTCCATCATCGCCCGCCCAGGCCGGACATTGTAAAGCCCTGGATGAACAACTTCTGCCCCAGAATGTACACGATCAGCACCGGCAGCATCGCGATCACCGAGCCGGCCATCAGCAGGTTCCAGCGGACGCTGTACTGGCCTTGCAGAATGCTCAGCCCGACCGGCAGCGTGCGCATCTCGATCGAATCCGTGATCACCAGCGGCCACAGAAAATCGTTCCAGTTGTTGAGGAAGACAAAGATCATCAGCGCCGCGAGCACTGGTCCGCTCAGCGGCAGCACGATCTGCCACCAGATGCGAAACGACGACGCGCCGTCGATGCGCGCGGCCTCGTCAAGGTCGAGCGGCAGGCCCAGAAAGTATTGGCGCAGCAAAAAGGTGCTGAACGCCGAGAAGGCCGGCGGCAGGATCAGCGCCTGGTAGGTGTCGAACCAGCGCAGCCAGCTCATCAGGATGAAGTTGGGCAGCATCGTGACCTGAAACGGGATCATCAGCGTGGCGAGGTAGAGCAGAAACAGCGCGTTGCGGCCACGGAAGCGCAACCGGGCGAAGGCAAACGCCGCCAGCGACGAGGTCAACAGCTGCAAAACCGTGATGCTGCTAGCGACGATCAGGCTGTTGAGGTAGAAGCGGCCAAACGGCATCACCGAGACCGTCTCGCGGTAGTTCCCCCAGGCGATCGGATCGGGCAGCCAGACGGGAGGATAGGTGAAGATCTGCGGCGGCGTCTTGAGCGACGTGCTGAGCATCCAGATGAAGGGCAACAACATCGCCGCGCTGCCGCTGATCAGAAACAGATGCAGCAGCAAACTCTTGATCGGTCGTGGACGCCGGTGGGCTGGCACAGCTGCTTGCATTAGCCTTCTCCCGCTTCGTAGTGAACCCAGCGCCGCTGAAGCCGGTTCTGGATCAGCGTGCAGATAAAGATGAACACGAAGAGCACCCAGGCGATCGCGGCGGCTTTGCCCATGTTGCCGAACTTAAAGGCGTTCTGGTAGATGTAAAAGACCAGCGTGAGCGTCGCCTGCGCGGGGCCGCCCTGGCCACGTGACATAACGAATGGCTCACTGAAAAGCTGGAACGCGCCGATCATCTGGATCACGAGCAGGAAAAAAGTCGTTGGGCTGATCAGCGGCATAGTGATATTGCGGAAGCGCTGCCAGCCGTTCGCGCCGTCGACTTTGGCGGCGTCGTAGAGCTCGGGCGGCACGGCCTGCAAACCGGCCAGATAGATCACCATCGTAAAGCCGACGTTTTTCCAGAGCGTCAGCAGTACGATCGCGGGCTTAGCCCAGGCGCTGCTGTTGAGCCAGTCGGGCGGCGCGATGTTGGTGCCGGTTGTTTCGCCGAACCACCAGATCGCCGCGCTGATCACGCCGAAGTCACGGTTGAACATCCACTGAAAGACCAGCGCCGCCGCGACAATGCTGGTGACCACCGGCATGAAGTAGATCACGCGGTAGATCTGGATGCCGCGAATCGCCTGGTTGAGCGCGACCGCCAGCGCCAGTCCGATTGCCAGCTGAAGCGGCACGACCGTGACCACGAAGTACAGCGTGTTGGCAAAGGCTTTGCGAAAGATCTGGTCGCGCGTCAAAATCTCGATGTAGTTGGCCGGGCCGACAAAGACCGGCGCGCCGACGAGATTCCAGCGCACCAGGCTCAGGATCAGCGCGCCCACGATCGGCAGTGCGGTAAAGAGTAGCAGGCCGATCAGGCTGGGCAGCAGAAACAGATACGCTTCGTTTTGTCGATTGGGATTCCAGCGGCCTGCCTGACGCCAGCGCGCGAGGCCGCGCCCCTGGCCGATCGCTGAGTCGCCGGTGACGGATTTGGGTTTTGGTTGCAACGCCATGATTACCTGCCCAAGAGGAAACCGGCAGGGGCGAAGGAAAAATTAAGTGAATCAAGGGAGTTTCTTTGTTCCCTTGTTCCTTTGTTCTTTTGTTCTTTCGTCCCTGCCGGCGAGTTTACGGCCTATGGCTTGGGATAGCCGCGCTCTTTGAGGAAGCTATCGACCTGCGCGCAGATCTCGGGCAGTGCCTGCTCGGGTGTGGCCTCGCCGGCCCAGATGCGCTGCAGCCCGGCGGTGATCACCGAATCTTCAAGCTCGCCCCACTCCGGGAAGTAGCCGAAGCGCCCGACGCGCGCGTTCTCGCCCTCAGTCAGAAAGGCCTGGCGATTGGTCGGCGGCGTCTGAGACTGCAAAAACGCGGCGGATTTGGCGGTCGACTGCAGCGCCGGGAAGATCTCGCCGGACTCGGTGTAGAGACGCTGGCCGCCATTGGTGCTCTGAAGCCAGCTCAAGAAGGTCCAAGCCGCATCTTTATGCTGGCTGCTGCTGCTCATCGACCAGGCCGCGCCGCCCGCGCTGGCCGCGCGCTGCCCACCGCTCGGGATCGGCACTGGCGCGACATCGTAGTTCATGCTCGCTTCGTTGAAGGCCGAGATACGGCTGGCGTTCTGGATGATCATCGCGACCTGTCCGCTCTGGAACACCGCCGCGTCGCCGCCGGCCTGGCTCAGGTTAGCGTCGCGCATGGCCTGGTTGTTGTTCATCATGTCGGAGAAGAACGTGATCGCATCGGCGGCGGCTGGCTCAGTCATGGTGCACTTCGACGGGTTGCGCATGTCGTCGAGCATCAGCGCCTTGTTCTGGTTGATCCACAGGCTGTACTTGCCGCCCTCCATGCCCAGCGCATAGCGCGAAACGCGCCCACCGCCGTCAACCACCGTCAGCTTTTCTGCGGCAGCCTTGAGATCGTCCCAGGTCCAGCTGTCGGTGGGATAGGCCACGCCGGCCTCGTCGAAGATCTGCTTGTTGTAGTAGAGCACTTCCAGGCCGATGTCGCGCGGCAGGCCATAGATCTTGTCGTCATACTTGACCGACTCCAGCAGCGCCGGCCAGTAATCGTCGGTTTGGACGCCGCCCTTCTCGATCCACGGACCGAGATCTTCGAGCACGCCGTCGGCGGCGTAGCGTGGGACCGGGAAGAGGAACATCACGTCCGGGATCGTGGCGGTGTCGCCGCTGGCCCACAGCGTTTGGAGCTTGGTGAAGTAGTCACCCCAGGGCTGGTGCCAGATCTCGACCTTGATCTCGGGATGCTCTTGCATGAAAGCTTGCGCGACCTTCTCGTGAGTCGCTTTTTCGCCTGGCTCGCCCCAGAAGCCCCAGCGGATCGTCACGGTCTCGCCGGTGGCG
>JAFAYS010001135.1 GCA_019240175.1 Chloroflexota bacterium
GGTTCTAGGTTCTAGGTTCTTGGTTCTTCTCCGCCCGTCGCATCGACTCGGGCATGTGTGGCCGCGCACCGACTTTGTTCAATGCCGCAATCTGATCCAGGCTGTCGAGCGTGCCGATGATGACGATGATATCACCGCTGGCAAGCCGGTAATCGCCGCGTGGCCGCAAATCTTCGCCGCTCTCGCTGCGCCGGTAGAGCACGGAAATATCGTGTGTTTGCTCGATCGTGCCGACCAGCCGTCCATCCAGTGCGCCGCCCGCCGCCACGCAAACCTCTTGCGTGGTGAGGAATTTGCCGCCGACATACAACGCGTTAGTCACGTCGCGGTTGATCGCGGCTGCCGCGAAGGTCGGCGCGGCTAGCGCTGAGGTCGAGAACGCGGTCTTGATGTTGAAGGCCGACTGAAGCTTTTCGGCCAGCGAGTCGTTGAAGATGCGCAGCACGATCCGAATGTCGGGGCGGAGCTGTCGAGCCGTCAGCGCAATATCGAGATTGGTCAGATCGTCGTTGATCACGCAGACGACCGAGTGCGCGTGCTGCAAGCCCGCCGCCTGCAAGACCTCCATCCGCCGCGCGTCGCCGGTGATGATCGGCACGTCCTGCCCACGCAGCAGCTCTAGAAACTCGCTGCCCTGGCCGCGCTCCACGCCCACAACCTCGTTGCCGGTTGCCAGCAGCTGGCCGACCACACGATAGCCAACCTTACCCAATCCACAGACGATGATATGATCCCGATAGGTCGAAGCCAGCGCCATCTGCCAGGCCTCCCGTCGATTGCGTTTATCAAAGATCAGCAGCCCGGCGCTCAGTGCGCCACGCGCCACCAGCCCCAGCCCGATCGCCGGAGCGAGAAAAAACAGCACCTGAAGCGCGCCGCTCTCGGGAAACGGCTGCGGCTGAAAGAGCAGCTGCGCAAACGCGGTGTACAGCGCGCTGGGAAAGCTGATCGCCGCGCCATCAGGTCGATAGAAAAGCCACAGGATCAGGCCCAGGCTCCACCAGATTACGATAAACACCAGCAGCCAGGGCGCGGACTCGCGCAGCACGAGCCAGCCGTCGCGGAGACCCGCGCGGACAGTACGCAGACGTTTGGATGGTGGTCGTCGTCGCATAGGATCGAAAAGAACAAAAGATCAAAGGAACAAAGGAACAAAGGGAAAGCACAGAACAGAGGACAAAGAACACAGAACAAAAGGAGTAGCTAGATCCTTGTTCTTTTGTTCTCTTGTTTCCTTTGTTCCCTACTTGTCTCCGTACGGATACCACCAGGGCTTGGGCTGCATCTCGAAGTCCCAGTGCACGTGCTTGGTCTCCATAAATTCTTCGAGGCCTTCCTCGCCAAGCTCGCGTGCGCCGCCGCTGAGCTTCATGCCGCCGAACGGTCCCGCGTCGTTGTCGGTCAGCGGATCGTTGACCCACAGCGTGCCGGCCTTGACCTCTTCGTAGTACTGCTTGACCTTGCGCGGATCGAGCGTGTAGAGATTTGCCCCAAGGCCGTAGTCGCTGTCGTTGGCGAGGGCGATCGCCTCGTCGAAGCTGGAGAACGACATAATCGGAATCGTGGGGCCGAAGGTTTCTTCGCGCATGATGCGGAACGAGTGATCGACATTCGTCAGCACCGTCGGCTCGTAGAAGTAGCCGCGCTCGAACTGCTTGGGTCGCTGCCCGCCGGTCAAGATCTTGGCACCCTGGGCTTTGGCCTCGCCGACGTGCTCCTCAACCTTGGCGCGATACTTCTCGCCGATCACTGGGCCAATGTCAGTCTTGGGATCGAGACCAGGGCCAAGCGTGAGCGAGCGCACATAATCGACCAGCCGATCTGTGAAGGGCTTGCGGATGCTTTCGTGGACATACACGCGCTCGGTCGAGGTGCAGACCTGGCCGCTGTTGAGCAGCGCAGCCCAGGCCACGCCCGGCACTGCCACGTCGAGATCGGCGTCTTCCGCGACAATAAACGCGTCTTTGCCGCCCAGCTCAAGATGGACCTTTTTGATCTGCTCCGCCGCCAGCCTGGCGATCTCGCGGCCTGTGGTCACGCTGCCGGTAAACGCGATCAGCTGCGTGCCGCGATTGACCACCAGCTCGCGTCCGACATCGCCGTAGCCCGTGACGATGTTGACCACGCCTGGCGGCAGATGATCGAAGATTCTGGTGCAGGCCAGCGTCGAGAGCGGCGTCATCTCACTGGGCTTGATGATCACGGTGTTGCCTGCCGCCAGCGCGGGCGCGACCTTCCAGGCCATGAGCAGAATCGGATAGTTCCACGGCACGATGCAGGCGACCACGCCGTAGGGTTCCTTGAGCACCAGCGCTAGCTGCGACGGCTCCACGCTGGGGATCACGCGGCCCCGCGAGTTTCGGCCCATCTCGGCGTAATAGTCGAAGCACGCCGCCGACCAGCCCATCTCGTCGATGTTTTCGCGCAGCGGCTTGCCTCCTTCGCGGGTCAGCAGCGTCGCCAGATCCTCGGCTTGATCGCGCAGCTTACGCGCAACCTCGTGCAGCAGTTCGGCGCGCTCGCCCGCCGGGATCTTGCGCCACTCGCGAAAGGCCGTGCTCGCCGCATCGATCGCGCGCTGAGCATCGGCGGCGCTGCCTTGGGGCACATCGTCGATCACCTCTTCGCTGGCGGGATCGTGGACGGCAAACGTTGCGCCGCTGGTGCTGGAAACGAACTCGTTATTGATCCACATCATCGGGGTCATACGTGCTCCTGGGAAAAGAACCAAGAACCAAGAACCTAACGTCAGATCCTCTTGGTTCTTAGTTCTTAGTTCTAGGTTCTGCGGCTACGCCTACTGGCCTTTGACCTCGGTCCAGATGTCGGAGTAGAGCGCGGGATCGCCCTTGCGCTCGATGTATTCCAGCCGCTTGCGCATCGCGTCGTCGGGATAGTATTGCAGCTGGCGCACTTCCTCACTAACCAGTGACTCAGCCGCTTTGTTGGGCGTAAGATAGTAGGTGAAGTCAGTGATGCGCGCGCCGATCTTGCCGTCCAGCACGTTGTTGATAAAGACATGCGCGGTGTACGGTTCGGGCGCGTCGGACGGAATCGCCAGGTTATCCTGCCAGATCACGCCGCCCTCCTTGGGCACGACCCACTCGATATCGGGATTCTCCGAGCGGGCCAGCGCCGCAGCGCCGTTCCAGGCCTGCGCCATCACGATCTCACCACTGGCCAAACCACCGGAAACATTCTCGGAGTCGTAGCGAGC
>JAFAYS010001195.1 GCA_019240175.1 Chloroflexota bacterium
CGCGTGACGGCGTTCAGCGAGCTGGCAGTTGGTGTGAGGCCAGTACGTACGAGCCTGGTGAATGGTCCCATGAGTCGTGGAACGAACGACGAAGAAGGCAGAACCTAGAACCAAGAACCTAGAACCAAAACAGATAAAGGTTGTTGATTCAGTTCTATATTCTCACTTCTTCGCTCAAGTAGTAGCCACCGGAAACGCCACCGTTACCAGGGCGCGAGGTATCGCAGACGATGAGTCTGCCGTACTTGCAGAGTGCGTCGCGAGCGATCGCGGCGAACAAGGGTGGTACCGCGAGATGATGCTCTCGTCCCTTTTTGGGGCGGGGGCTTTTTTGTTTACCGCGAGCCAGAAACTAAGCACGAAGAACTTGGAGCAAAACGACACATACTAACAATCTATTTGGTTTATACGATTCCCGTTTTTGTTCCTTTGTTCTTTTGTTCCTTTGTTCTTTTGTTCTTTGTTCTTTTGTTCTTTGTTCTCACACGTGGAGGCATGATGCAGGTTGGGATGATGAACGATCCGGCGAACGATCCGGTGACCGAGGCGCGCTGGGCGGCTCGCAACGGCTTCGAGTTCCTTGACTTGACGATGGAAGGGCCGGCAGCCGCCGTGGATCAGATCAAGGTTGCGGCGCTAAAGTCGGTGCTGGATCAGAACGATCTCGGGATCGTCGGGCATACGGCCTGGTATCTGCCCTTCGCCTCGCCGGTGCCGGAGGTGCGCGCCGGTGCCGTCGCCGCAGTCAAAGCAACGTTTGAGACGTTTCGTGAGCTTGGCACGCAGTATGTCAATGTGCATGTGGATCGCGGCATCAGCGCCTTCAGCTACGACGACATCCTGCGCTGGAACGCCGAGTCGTTTGGACAGCTTGCCGAGGAAGCGCAGGCGTATGGCCTGACGATCATGATCGAAAATGTGGTCAACAACCTGAACAACGCCAAAGCCTTTCGCACGCTGCTCGACGCGCACGCCAACCTGCGCTTTCATCTCGACATCGCACACGCCAACGTCAAGGGCGATCGCACCGCCGAGTTTCTGAAAACGCACGCCGCCAAGCTGGTGCATGTGCATATCTCGGACAACAAGCGCACCAGCGACGATCATCTGCCGATGGGTGTTGGCGCGATCGACTGGCCAGAGCAGCTTGGACTATTGCAGGCCAGCGGCTACGACGGCACGATCACGCTTGAGATTTTCACACCCGATCGTGGATATCTTGTGGAAAACGCCGCTCGACTACGCAAACTGTGGCAAAAGCTGAAGGAGCAGGCATGAATATTCGCAACAGCATTGTGGTGATCACCGGCGCGTCCAGCGGCATCGGCGCGGTAACTGCGCGTGAGCTGGCTCGGCAAGGCGCGACGGTGGTGCTGGCGGCGCGGCGCGAAGATCAACTGCGCACGCTGGCCGCCGAGATCGAGCAGCTGGGCGGCAAGACGCTGGTCGTGCCCACCGATGTCACGCGCCTGGACGACATCGATCATCTGATCCAGACCACGATCGATACCTACGGACGCATCGATGTGCTGATCAACAACGCCGGTATCGGCGCTGGCAAAACCGCCGCCACGAGCTCCGACGACGACATGCAGCAGGTGATCACGGTCAATCTGCTGGGTCCAATCCGCGCCGTGCGGGCGGTCGTGCCGCACATGCGCCAGCAGGGCGGCGGCCTGATCATCAATATCGGCTCGGTAGCGGGCGAAGTTGGCACCACGAGCTTGTACTCGGCGACCAAGTTTGGCCTGCGTGGCCTGAGCGACTCGCTGCGCCGCGAGTTGCGACCATACAAGATCAATGTGGTGCTGATCGCGCCGGGCTTCGTAAGCACGCCGCTGACGCGTGGCATCAAGGTGCCGATGCCCAAAGCCGACGTTGTGGCCCATGCGATCGCCGCCGCGATCCAGCGACCACGTCGCAAGATCATTGTGCCGTGGTACTACGCGCCGCTGGCGTATCTCGCCAAAGCCCTGCCCTGGCTGACCGACTGGCTGGTTAGCCGTAACCAGATCCAACAGATGCTCAGACGCGAAAAGCAATCCTAAATCATAAAAGGAGTACGATCATGGCTAAGCAACGATTGTTGACCGGCACGCGCCCGACCGGCAAGCTGCATATCGGACATTACGTCGGCACCTACGCCAACCGGCTGCGGCTTCAGGACCAGTACGAATGCTTCTTTCTGATCGCCGATTTGCATGTACTGACGACTAAATCGACCAAGGCGGATGTTGCCGAGATCAAACAAAACATCCACGATCTGGTGCTTGACGAGCTGGCGCTAGGCATCGATCCGCAGCGCAGCACGATGTATGTCCAGTCGGCGGTCAAGGAGATTTACCAGCTCAACCTGATCTTCGAGATGCTGGTGACCGTGCCGCGCCTGAGCCGCATTCCTTCGATCAAAGAGATGGCGCGCAACGCCCACATCGAGGAAGAGCAGCTGCCATTCGGGCTGCTGGGCTATCCCGTGCTGCAAGCCGGCGACATTCTGCTGCCACGCGCCGAAGCCGTGCCGGTCGGTCGTGACCAGGCGTCGCATATTGAGATAACCCGC
>JAFAYS010000128.1 GCA_019240175.1 Chloroflexota bacterium
GACTTCCGGCCCTCCGTGATCGCGCGACAGTTGCTGGACGCGTACACAGATCTCGTCCCAAAACACAAATAACCTTTGATCGAGAAAAATCCCCTCTCCTGTCGCAACCGAGGCGGAAGCCCGCCGAGGTTCGGGAAAGGGGAAGACACCGCAGTGCCAGGGGTGAGGGCCTTAGTCAACCTTCGCGATCTTCGCCATCGCGTCCCAGAACATCTTCTCGTACGCCTGGTAAAGCCGGGCCGCACGGCGGATCTCAGCCGGATCTGCGCCCTGATCCAGGCCGTCCTGAATAATCTCCAGCGCCGCAGCCTCGAACGACGGCAGATTGGCGAAGTTGTCCAGGAAGGCCGTCTCCGCCGACGAGAAGCCGTACTTCGCCCGCAGTGCCGCGCTCATCTCGCCGCAGTTATGGCCCCAGGCCGCGAAGTTCACCAGAATACCGCACACGCTTGCCGCCGCCGAGGCATACACCGACTGCCAGGCCATAAATGTCGGGTAGGTAAAACCCTCGGGCGTGACCTCGTAGCGCTCCAGGTCGGCGATGCTCATGCCGATCTTCGCGGCAAAGACCGGGATCGCCGCTAGCGCCGCGTACTCGCCCTGCAAAATGCCGTTGAAAAAGACGCTGACCTTGGGCTGATCGCCGAAGCGATGGACGAAGTGCGCCATCGAGCGCAGATCGCTGGTGGCGACATGGTACTCGTGACCCGGAAACGCTTTGAGCGCCTCGATCGAAACCTTGCCTTTGCGCAGCGCGCGCAGATAGGGATGGTTCATGATCTTCTGGTCGATCTCGCGCAGATCTTCGCGGATCGAGGCAACCAGCTGATCGGCGCTGATCGGGGCCTGCTGCGGCGCTGATTCGCTCGCCGCCAACGCATCACCGGCATTCATCAGCGCCACGCCACCGACAGCGGCGGCAACGCCTTTCATAAAATCACGGCGCGAAGGGCTCGCGCTTCCTAAAACTGCCATACACGACCTCCTCTTCGATGAGCATCCTGCCGACCGAATAGTCAAATCCACTCTTGGAGCAATGTAGCTGTTGGAAATATTGATGGCTGGGGTGCCAGCTAAAAAACGAGAGCAGCACCTGCATCAATATTCTACTTCCGGCCTCAATCGTTGCTCAAGCTCCAAAAGTTGTAAGACCAAGGGAGATAGCTATGGCGAGCATGGCGGTGCCTCAAGCGCGCTGATCGTCGGCGGCGCGCTGAACTGAGGCGCACGATCCGTCGATTCGGCGATATAGCTGGCCTCGACTTGCATCCGCTCGATCGAGACGCTGAAGCGCCGCCCGTCCGAGGTTTGGCTGGCCGCGCTCTCGAAGCGCAGCGTATGCTCGCCGGCAGGCATCAGCAAGGCCAGATTGACCAGCCGATCGAAGGGCGCGGCGGGAATCTGGTAATCACCGAGCGGCTGACCGTCGAGCAGAACGCGCAGATTGCGCTCGGTCTCGAAGCCGGTTGCAGGGAACGAGAGCGACATCAGCGCCCGTGAGCGCGCCAGCACCGTGATCGTCGCCTGATCGCCGATCCAGCGCCAGACTCGCTGCCCGTCGCTCTCGACATCGTTCCAGCCCTCCCTCAGCACCAGCACCGGCTGCGCCGCCGCAGGATCGATCTGGTAGATCTCGACCTGGCCGTCGACGGCGTACTGGCTAATGCCTGGTGTCGCGAGCTGCTGACGGAGCCGATCCAGCAGCGCAGACGACAGATCCTCGGTGTTGAGCACGACAAAGCGTGTGCCGAGCGTCGCCAGCTCATGCGCCGGATTATGCTCCACGATGTCGGGCTCGGGCGGCAACGCATGCCATAAAGGCCGCAGCGCCGATGCCGAGGTGATTAATGGATAGTCGGGCGTGCGCGCCACGTAGCCGCCCATCAGTGGCCGTCCATGGCAGATCTGATTGAGCATGTACTGGCTCTTGTCGTTCAGCGGCGGCAGTTCCAACACCGCGCCAGGCAACGGATCGGCGTTCAAGCTGGCGTAGGCGGCGTGCGAGCGGATCGGCAGGATTGGCCAGCGCGCAACCCAGGTTTCCAGCACCAGCACCAACGCCAGCGCGCCGCTCAGCAGATAGCGCGATCGCTGGGACATGCTGCGCAGCGCCGCAAAGCCAAAGCCGACCAGCACACCGATCGGCAGCATCAGGATCGCGATAAAGTAGCTGGGACGGCTGCTGTTGCGAAACGGCCCAGCCAGATCCAGCGCGCGAAAAAGCAGCGGAATGCCAGTCGATTGCGTGCCGAATTGAAGCTCGGGACCAAGCGCAAAGATCAGTGCCACCAGCGCCAGCACCAGCCAGGGCCAGGCGCGTCTACGCTGCCGGAGCACGCCGTAGATCAGCAGGCCATAGATCGCGATCCCAAACGACGCGCCGATCTCGGTGCCATAGGGATGGATCGCGCCCAGCGTCCGCTGCGACCACGCGCCCCACCAGGGATGAAGCGTATTGGGAAACAGAAAATCGACCAGCTGCGCCGAGTGAAAAACCTGGCGCTCGTACCAGTCCTCGGGCGGCGCAGCGCCGATCGTGGAGAGCGGCCAGACCAAGGGCAGCAGCGCGCCGATCCACAGCCCGGCGATCGCCGCCGCGCTGAGCAAGAGCTTACGTCGCTGCGCCCAGCTATCGCTCAGCGCAAGCACCAGCCCGACATGCGCCACAGTGTACACCGCGCTGTACAGCCCATAGTATTGGCTCGCCAGCGTTGTGATCGTCAGCGCCAGCGCGGCCAGCAGCACCGTTTTGACCGACGGCTGCCGCAGCGCACCCATCAGCAGCGTGATATACAGCGGAATCCACTGGATCGCGATCACTTCCATCGGGCCGCCGAGCACCAGCTGCATGTGATACGCCGAGAACGCAAACACAAAGCCAGCCGCCAGCGCCCCGAGCCGATCGTTGAGCACGCCGTACGCCAGCCGATATGTGAAGTAGCCGCCCAGCCCAAACGACAGCAGCGTAATCAGGTTAAAGGCCGCGATCGGGCCGAGCCACAGCAGCGCGGGCAAACTCAGCAGCGCGTTGGGCAGGCTCAACGTTTGCCAGAACAGATCGACATCTAGCGGGTAGAAGAGCAAGCGGGTCAGATACGGATCGTGGCCATTGAGCAGACTGTGCCGCGCCCACCAGAGATTCCAGATGCCCTGCCCGGTGTCGATCGGCACGGTGCCTTTTTGGATCACGCCGGTCTGCCAGTGCAGCGCCAGCGGCCAGGTAAACATCACTGCTGTCAGGAGATAGCCCACAAAGACCAGCAGCCGCCAGCGCCAGGATTCTGGCGGCGGCGTGCGAGTCAGCGTGTGCACACCAGATCTATCGTCTATCATCATCACCCTAGATCAAGCTGTTTTATCAGAAACTTCGCGGCAGTATACCATGTGGCTATCAGTGACAGAATCCTGAGAATAGTGCAAGATCGCGGCACTAAACAGCCTTACTAAATCAATAGCCTGATAGTCACATTTTCGTGATAGCAGGCCCTTGCCCGGATCGAGAACCGCTGGTACAATGCCGCCGCCCACTACATAATGTTTAGGGCCGGTGTGTTCTCCCCCGCCGTCGTGTACGATGCCTCCGATCGCCCTGCGATCACGCAGATTGATCAAGCAGCGTACGGTTTATTCAGCACCACCGGCAGTCGTCGCATGCTCGGCATATGTTCGCGCCCGCCCGCGAACGCCGCTCGGCCCAACTGCGCCAGTTTGTCCGCTCGTGACATGTTTAAACGGTTTGGATGCTGTACAGAAAGTAAGGAGCAGGTCGGATGAAGTCGTTCAAGCTTATGTTAGCGGTGGTTTTTACGCTAACAGCTCTCACTATACCAGCCGCCACATCCTCGGCAGCGATTGCGGAGCCAGTGCTGGAAGATCCGGGTAGAAATATTGCCAGCGGCACAACCAAATGGCCGTCGCTGGCAACCGGTAACGGGAATGTGTATGTGGCCTGGAGCGTGCCGGACGCGGCGAACTTTGCCGAGAGCGCGGAGCAGGCCAGCAACTTTGCCTCGGCCACACTTGGCTCGGTTGGTAACAACAGCACCTATTTCAATGCGGCAGTCGCGGTCGCTACCGACGGCACGCTCCACTATGCCTGGATCAACGGTGGCAGCAACGTTGTGCATCGGAGCCGAACCGTAGGCGGAGCCTGGAGCCCTGTGCATATCGTCGCCGCCGGGCAGAACTTCGCCAACACGCTGAATATCGCCGTGCGTGGCAACAACGAGGTATATGTCGCGTGGCGGCATCAGGGCGCGAATGAAGGCAATCTTGGCTTTGCCTACTCGAATACGACGGGCGTGAGCTGGCAGGTGATTAAGGATGTCAATACGCCGCGCGGCATCTACGCGGGCCGTCCGGATATCGTAGCCGGTGCCGCGAATCAGCCTGTCTATCTTGCCTGGACCGGCGCTGACGGCAATGTCTATATGGCGACGTGGAACAATGCCGCCAACGATTTCGGCACCGAGTGCATTACTTGCCAGCGCATCGGCGGCACCAAAGATTTCTTCAACCCATCTGTTGCCATGAGCACCGATGGACGGCCCTTCCTCGCCTGGCGTAGCGTCGCTCAGGGCGTGTACTACGGCTCACGCCAGGTAAACGGTGAATGGGGCTTCTCGCGGGCATTCCCCGGCTATCCCGAGATCTCCTCGGTTTCGATCGCCGTCGATAAGCGGGATAACGTTCACCTGACCTGGCTGAGCAAGCAGAGTAATCGCACGAACGCCTACTATGCGGTGCAGAAGCCCGGCCAGCTGTTCACGAATCCGATCCTGGTCTTCAACGATAACGGCGGCTTCAAGGCCAACCTCGACATGGCTGTCAATTTGCAGTCGGGCGTCGGCTACGCACATATCGGCGTCGAGTCCTTCAGCGGCGGCCAGTTCATCCGCTATGCGCGCGTACGTGTCAACGGCATCGGCTGTAATGTTTCGGCGGCAGACACCGGCGACGAGGCGAGCAGCGTTCGCGCGGTCTACATGAACCCGATCTTCTTCCCAATGGTTTCCGAGCCTGCCGAGGTTGCACCTCCGCCCGCTTGCTAAT
>JAFAYS010000177.1 GCA_019240175.1 Chloroflexota bacterium
ATACTGCACATCGCTGCGGTAGTCGTGCAGGCCGCGGCTGCCGAGCTGATCCACGCGTGTTTTGCCGAACCAGATTTCGCCGCTGCTGGGGCGCTCGATGCCCGTGACCATGCGTGCGATCGTGGTTTTGCCGCTGCCGCTCTGCCCCACCAACGCGGTGACGCGACCGGCCCGCAGCACAAACGACACATCATCGACGGCCTGCACGGTCGTGCTTTTGAAGCCGACGCGCCGGGTGTAGGTTTTGCAGACATGCTCCAGCCGCAGCACTTCCGCGCCTTCCTGCTGCATGGCCTTGTGCGAGGTCGCCTCGGAGAACGCGGCGTCGACTAGCACCGGCCCATCCGTCGGGCGACGATTCTTGGCCTGGATCTGCTCCTGCCACTGCATCTGCGCCACATGACAGGCGGCTTTGCCATCCCACATCGGCAGCAGGGCCGGCTTGACCTCGCGGCAGATCCCGATCGCTTCCGGGCAGCGCGGCGCGTAGGGACAGGCTTTCGGCGGACGTGTCAGATCCGGTGGCCGGCCCGGAATAAAGGTGATCGCGACTTCATCCGCCGCCGGATCGGCGTAGGAGCCGAGCAGGCCGTGGGTGTAAGGATGGATCGCGTGGTCGAGCATGGTTTTGGATGACTGATCTTCGACCAGCTCGCCGGCGTACATCACCAGCACGCGGTCGGAGACTTCCAGCACCGTGCCGAGATCGTGGCTGATCAGCAGCACCGCAAAGCCCTGCTGGCGCTGAAGCTCACGCAGATTCTGCATGATCTCTTTCTGCACCAGCACATCCAGGCCGGTTGTCGGCTCGTCGAGCAGCACGAACTTAGGCTGTAGCGCCAGTGCCAGCGCCAGCGCCACGCGCTGCTTCATGCCGCCCGACAGCTCGTGCGGATAAAAGCGCATAAACGACGGATCGATCTTGACCATGCGCAGCAGATCGGCGATGCGCTCGCGGATCTCGGCCTCGCTGAGCTTGGTCTTTTCTTCCATCACGTCGGTGAACTGCGCTTCGATGCGATACACTGGATTGAGCGAGTTCATGCTGCTTTGGAAAACCGTCGAGAAGTCGTGCCAGCGCAGATGGCGCAGCTGCTCTTCTGGCATCGTGGTGATGTCTTTGCCGTCGAAGATCACGCGACCGCCGCTGATCTCGCCGGGCGGCAGCAGCAGCCGCAAGATCGCGTTGCCGAGCGTGGATTTGCCCGAGCCGGACTCGCCCACCAGCCCGACGATCTCGCCGCTGTTGATGCTAAAGGTAACATCGCGCACGGCCTGCAGCGGCGGTCGCGACTTGGTGGCGTAGGTCACGTCAAGCTTTTCAACTTCAAGCAGTGCCATGCTACTCCTCCCGCAGCTGTGGATTGCTGATCGCGTCGACGCCGAAGTTGATCAGCACCAGCGATGTCGTCAGCAGCGCCAATGCCAGGCCAGGCGCGGCCAGCCAGGCCCATTGTCCGGTCAGCATCGCGCCGCCGTTGTTGGCCCAGTAGAGCATCGTGCCCCAGCTGACGGTGCTCGGATCGCCCAGACCCAGGAATTCCAGCCCGGCCTCAGCGCCGATCGCGCCGTTGGCTGCGCCGATATACGCCAGCACCACCAGCGACATCATGTTGGGCATGACCTCGCGAAAGATGATGCGGAAGGGACTATCACCGGCGAACTTGGCCGAGGTGATGTAGTCGCGCGTGCGCAGCGAGATCACCTGTGCCCGCTTGAAGCGCGCGCCCCAGGCCCAGCCGGTCAGCCCGATCACCAGAATGATCATCGTTAGGCCGCGCACCGGCGAGTAGGCCGCCAGCGCGATCATCAGCGGCAGCGCGGGCACCACCAGGCCGAGGTTGATCAGAAACGACAGCACATCGTCGACGATGCCTTCCATGTAACCGGCGGTCATACCGATAATCAACGATATAAACGTCGCCAATCCGCCCGCCAGCACACCGACGATCAGCGAGGTACGCGTGCCCCAGACCAGTTGCGAGAACACATCTTGCCCCGCTTGCGTGGTGCCGAGCCAGTGCGCCGCGCTTGGCTGCTCCGAGGACATAAAGCTGCTGTCCTGCGGATCGTAGGGCGCGATGATCGGCGCGAAGACCGCCACCAGCACAAACATTGAGAGCATGATCAGGCCGATGCGCGATTTTTTGTTGCTCCACAGCACGTCGAACCACGACGGCATTTTCCAGCGCGCCCGCGTAGAGGACTCCGCCACATCATCGCGCGCGCTTTCGGTCGCCGCCGTCGCCAGCTTGTTTGCCTCGGGCGTGTGATCCGGCATCGACGCGGGCATCGACGTCAGCGGCGCTGTGCCGAGATTGGTTGCGCCCGGCGACGGCACCTCGTCGAGCATGCTGCCGCGCCCGCCAAGCTCGCGCTGCTTACGATCATTGGTCGCCATCATCCCGCTCCTTTGCGTACACGTGGATCGAGCACGCCGTACAGCATATCGGCGAACAGATTCGCCAGCAGCACGCCGACAGTCGTGAACAGAAAGAGCGCCTGCATCAGCGGATAATCGCGATTGCCGACGGCCTCGAACAACAGCCGGCCCATGCCCGGATAATCGAAGATGCCCTCGATAAAGACCACGCCGCCGAGAATGCCACCCAGCGAGATCGCAAAGCCGGTCACGTTGGGCAGGATCGCGTTACGGGCACTGTAGCGCAGCGCAACTTTCCAGGGTTTGAGGCCCTTGGCGATCGCCAGCCGCGTGTAGTCTTCACGCAGCGTCTGGATCATGTTGTTGCGCATGCCCATCACCCAGCCGATCGGCGCGGTGATCAGGATCGCCATTGCCGGCAAGATGCTGTGCTTGAGAATATCCAGCGTGTAGGCCCAACTGATCTCGCGCGTGGCCTCGCCGCTGAAGCCGCCGCTGGTCGGCAGCCAGGCCAGCTTGAAGGAGAAGACATACAGCAGCAGCAGGGCGATCCAGAAAAATGGCAGCGTGCCGATAAAGTTCAGGCCCAGGCTGACGATCGAGTCAAAGGTGCTGTTGCGCTTCCAGGCGGCCACCGCGCCCAGCAGCGTGCCGACCACAAAGCCAATGATCTGCGTGACGCCGACCAGAATCACGGTCCACCAGATCGCCTCGCCGATCATGTGCGTGACGCTGTAGGGAAAATAGGTGTAAGAAACGCCAAATCTCAGCTGCGCCAGGTTGCGCAGATAGTCGATGTACTGCTGGCCCAGGCTGGTATCCGGCGTGCCCAGCATGGCGCGAATCGCTGCGACCTCAGCCGGATCGACCGCGCGGGTCTGGCCGACCATTTTGGAGACGATCGTCTGCGCCGGGTCGCCGGGCTGCAAACGCGGGATGATGAAGTTGAGCGTGACGGCAGCCCAGAGCGTCAGCAGGAAGAACAGGAAACGGCGAACAAAATAACGCATGACCGGTTCTCCTCAAGCGCCTCGTGGGGCGAGATCTCACCCCACGAAGCGTTGTTTGCGAATGGCCGAACAGTTTTTCGCGCACCGCTCGGCGCTCCAATGTCTATGCCGTTTACTGGGCGGCGGGCTTGAGATTCGTGATCACCAGCAAGCTGTCGCCCGGCTTGGAGTAGGGATTCTCCTCGTTGGGCCAGCCGACTGCGCGCTTGGTGCTGTACTGGAACCAGTTCGCGCCGTACCACAGCGGAATCGTCGGGAACTGCTCGAAGATGATCTTCTGCATACCGGCGACAGCCTGCTTCTGCGCGGCCTCATCCGGCGATTGGCGCAGCTGATCGATCAGCTTGTCCATCTCGGGATTTTCGAAGCGCACATAGTTGATCGTGGCTTTCTCGCCGACCGGCGCGCTCTGCGGGCTGCCGAAGACATAGAAGTTTTCGTACATGCTGCACGAGCCGCCATGCACGGCAAAGACTAGATCGAAGTTGCCCAGCGCGCGCTCGTTCTCGACGTTCTCCGGCGCAGGCGTTTGCACGTTGACGGTCATGCCCAGCGCATTAAGGTTCTGCTGCACGATCTGCGCGGCCTGAATCCAGTCGACCCAGCCGTTCTGCACCAGGAAGGTAAACTCGATCGGCTGGCCGTCTTTGTTGAGCAGCTTGCCGTTGGCGTCCTTCTTGTAGCCCGCCTGCTCTAGAATTTGCGCCGCCTGCTGCGCGTCG
>JAFAYS010000429.1 GCA_019240175.1 Chloroflexota bacterium
TGGAGCTGCCGACCGACCGGCCACGACCCTCGGTGCAGACGTATCGCGGCTCGACGTACTCGATCCACCTGCCGACCGAGCTGGCGCTGGCTGTGCGCGCGTTCAGCCGCCGCGAAGGCGTGACGCTCTTCATGACGCTGCTGGCGACCTTCCAAACGCTGCTCTACCGCTACACCGGCCAGGACGATCTGATCGTCGGGTCGGGCATCGCCAACCGCCGCTGGCAGGAGACCGAGTCGCTGATCGGCATGATCATCAATAATCTCATGCTGCGCGCGCGGCTCAGCGGCGATCTGACGTTTCGCGAGCTGCTGGCGCAGGTGCGCGACGTGACGCTGGAAGCCTACGCGCATCAAGATCTGCCGTTCGACAAGCTGGTCGAGCAGCTACACCCACCGCGCGATCTCAGCCGCAATCCGATCTTCCAGGTGATGTTTAGCTTCCACGACGCGGCCATGCCCGATCTGGATTTTCCGGATCTGGTCGCGGATCTGCACTACGCGCACAATCGCTCGGCCAAGTTCGATCTCAACGTGATCGTGATTCCGCAGGCCGAGCAACGCATCGGTCGGTCGCGCCGCGACAACGACGACGATATCATGATCGAGTGGGAGTACAACACCGATCTCTTCGACGAGTCGACGATCGTGCGGTTGGTCGAGCACTACCAGACGCTGCTGCGCGCCATCGTCGCCGAGCCGACCACGCGCTTGTCTACGCTGCCGCTGATGACCGAGCAGGAGCAGCGCAAGCTGCTGGTGGAGTGGAATGTAGCCACAGGCGAGCTGCCCTCAGCTTGTGTCCACGAGCTGATCGCGGATCAGGCGTTGCGCACGCCCGAGGCAATCGCGGTGGTGTGTGGCCGCGACGAACTGAGCTACGGGGCGCTCGATCAGCGGGCGACCGCGCTGGCCCACGTGCTGTGCGCGCAGGGTCTCGGTGCAGAATCTCTCGTCGCGCTGTGCCTGCCGCGATCGCTCGATCTCGTGGTCGCGCTGCTGGCCGTGCTCAAAACCGGCGCGGCCTACCTGCCGCTGGATCCCACCCATCCGCCCGCCCGTCTCGCCGCGATCTTGGCCGATGCCCAGCCACAGCTGATCCTCAGCACCAACGCCGTCGCCGCCAACCTGCCCACTGCGGATCTGCCCGTGCTCGATCTTGCTCAGCCGCTGCCCACCGTCGAGTCACGCTCACTACCCGCCGTCGATCCCGACCAGCTAGCCTACGTGATCGCCACCTCCGGCTCGACCGGCACGCCCAAAGGCGTCCAGATCCAGCATCGCTCGCTGACGCATCTGCTCCAAAACCTGGGACAGCAAATCGGTCTCACCGCCGACGATTCGCTGCTGGCCGTGACGACGATCTCGTTCGACATTGCCGCGCTAGAGATCTTTTTGCCGCTGATGCTGGGCATGCGGCTCGTGCTTGTCGACGGCGCGATGGCCGGCGATGGGCCGCATCTACTTGAGCGGCTGGCGGCCTCGGGCGCAACCGTGATGCAGGCCACGCCGGCAACCTGGCAACTGCTGCTCGATGCGGGCTGGCAGGGCGACTCCCGGCTCACGATGCTTTGCGGCGGCGAGGCGCTGCCACGCGATCTGGCGAATCAGCTGCTGGCGCGCGGCAATCAGCTCTGGAACGTGTACGGCCCCACCGAAACCACAATCTGGTCAACCGCGACCAGAGTCGAGCCCGGCTCAGGCAACGTCCCGATCGGTCGTCCGATTGGGCGCACCGAGGCGTATGTGCTGGACGCCCAGCTGCGTCTGGCTCCGATCGGCGTGTGGGGCGAGCTGTACCTGGGCGGCGCGGGACTAGCCCGTGGCTATCTGAAGCGTCCGGATCTGACGACCGCCGCGTTTGTGCCGCATCCGTTCAGCGCGGCTCCTGGATCGCGACTCTATCGCACCGGCGATCGGGCGCGCCGTCGAGGGGATGGGCAGCTGGAGTTCGGCGGACGCACGGATCGGCAGGTCAAGCTGCGCGGCTACCGCATCGAGCTCGGCGAGATCCAGACCATGCTGCGCCAACATCCCGCCGTCGCCGCCGCCGTCGTCATGCGCCGCGAGGATACGCCGGGCGTGCCGCGACTGGTGGCGTACGTCGTTGAGAACAAAGCGGGTGCCCCTTGGGCGAACGAACAAGGGAACAAAGAACAAAGTAGTACCACTACTCCCCCTTCGCCTGTCGCAACCGACGCCGAAGCCGGCGGAGGTTCGGGGAAAGGGGGCCGGGGGGATGAGGGCCTGACTACCAATCAAAGTGAGGGCCTCACCTCTACCCTACGTGAGTTCCTTGCACAGCACCTGCCCGCCTACATGGTCCCGGCGACGATCGTGCTGCTCGACGCGCTGCCGCTGTCGCCAAGCGGCAAGCTCGATCTTCGAGCGCTGCCGGCCCCGCAGAGCATCAGGCCCGACTCCGCCGGAACCTTTGTTGCGCCGCAAACATCGGCTCAGCGCTGGCTAGCTCGGCTCTGGTCGGAGCTGCTTGGCCTCGCAACGATTGGCGTCGACGACAACTTCTTTGTGCTCGGCGGCCACTCGCTGCTTGCCGCGCGAATCGTGGCGCGTATCCGTCAGCAGTTTACGATCGACGTGCCCTTGATCCGTGTCTTTGAAGCGCCGACGATCGCCCAGCTTGAAGCAGCGATCGTTACAGCGAAGTCACGCGTGACAGGTGAGCTTGCGGCGGCGCGGGACGAGATCGAATCGCTGGCGGCAGCCGCGCTGCAAACAGATCTGAGCGCCGACGCGGAGACTTTGGAGCTACTGCGCCAGGCCAGCGATCTGCTTGAGCATGCAGCAGCGCCGCGCCCAGCGCCAGCTGCCAGCGCCCGCTCTGCTGATGGGCTCCACATCCCGCGCCTGAGCCGTGACAGTGGCCCATTTCCGCTGTCGTTTGCCCAGCAGCGGCTGTGGTTCATCCACCAGCTCGATCCAGCCAATCCGATCTATAACCTATCGCGCGTGCTTCAGCTTGCGGGACAGCTTGACGCGGCAGCGTTGGAGCAGAGCCTCAACGCGGTCATCGCGCGCCACGAGATCTTGCGCACTACCTTCACCGCCGTCGACGGCGTGCCGATGCAGGTTCTCGCAGACAGCCTCTCGATTGCGCTACCGTCGATCGATCTGCGCTCACTGGCGGAGGACGAGCGCGACATCGCGGTGCAGCAGCACCAGAACGACGCCGTCGCCGCGCCGTTCGATCTTGAGGCTGGTCCGCTAATCCGGGCCGCGCTCCTGCGCCTCACCGATGCTGAGTCGCTGCTGCTGCTGACGATGCACCATATCATCACCGACGAGTGGTCGATCAATCTGTTTATTCGTGAGCTTGCGGCGCACTATGAGGCCGCGCAGGAGCACCAGCCATCGGAGAGCAAGCCAGCGCTCCCGGATCTCGCAGCGCAGTACATCGATTTCGCGGCCTGGCAGCGCGACTGGCTCCAAGCGCAGGTTGTGGAGGAGCAGCTAGGCTACTGGCAGCAGCAGCTGGCCAATCTACCGACGCTTGAGCTGCCGCTGGATCGTCCGCGACCGCCCGCACGCACCTT
This sequence comes from Chloroflexota bacterium, assembly GCA_019240175.1. GTDB lineage: Bacteria > Chloroflexota > Chloroflexia > Chloroflexales > Kallotenuaceae > LB3-1. The sequence continues at coordinate 3,554 of JAFAYS010000429.1, forward strand.
CAACAGCGCGATCCAGCCGTTCACGATCCCGGCCAGCACCATCGCCGCGCTGCACGAGCTCCGAAGCCGCGAAGGCGTGACGCTCTTTATGCTGCTGCTGACGGCGTTCAAAACGCTGCTCTACCGCTACACCGGTCAGCAAGATATCGTGGTCGGCACACCGATCACCAACCGTCCGCGCGTCGAGCTGGAAGATCTGATCGGCCTGTTCATCAATCTGCTGGTGCTGCGCACAGATCTGGCTGGCGATCCAACATTTCGCGAATCGCTGCGCCGCGTTCGCCGCGTCGCGATCGATGCCTACGCGCATCAGGATCTGCCCTTTGAGCGGCTGGTCTCGACGCTTGCGCCTGAGCGCGACGTGGCGATCATGCCGCTGTTTCAGGTGCTCTTTGTGCTTGAAAACACTACCAAGCAGACGTTGACGCTGCCGTCGCTCACGCTGCGCGAGCCGGAGGTGATCGCCAAGCAGGTCACCGACTACGATCTGACGCTGTCGGTGACAGAGAGCAACGATGGCCTGGCGGGTGTCTTCCAGTACAACACCGATCTTTTTGACGCCGCGACGATCCAACGTCTGGCCGAGCATTTCCAGCAGGTGCTGCACAGCCTGTCCAATCCCGATCAGCCGATCTCGACGATCCCGCTGTTCACGACAACCGAGCGCCGGCGGATACTGCACGAGTGGAACGCGACCGCCGCGCCGCTGCCGCTTGAACAATCGCTCGTGCAGCTCGTGGCGGCGCAGGCCCATGCAGCACCGGACGCCCCGGCGGTGATTGGTCAGCATCAGCAGCTCAGCTACGCTGATCTCAACCGGCGCGCGAATCGTGTGGCGCATCTGCTGCAAGCGCTTGGCGTGGGACCTGAGCGCACCGTCGCGGTGTGCCTGCCGCGCTCGCCCGAGCTACTGGTGGCGATCCTGGGCGTGCTCAAGGCCGGCGGCGCGT
>JAFAYS010000040.1 GCA_019240175.1 Chloroflexota bacterium
CCCGCGACTACCGGGCGCATGGCGGGCTACCGTCAAGCGCTAGCCGAGGCCAGCATTCCGTTCGATCCCGCCCTGGTTCGTGCCTGCCATAGCGTGGCCGCCGAAAGCTACCGCACCACGCTGGATCTCCTGCAGCAGCCCGAGCGACCCACCGCGCTCTTTTGCTTCAACGACTTGATGGCGCTGGGCGCATACGACGCGATCAAGCAGCTTGGCCTGGCGATTCCCGCCGATGTCGCTGTGATTGGCTTTGACAACCTGGAGCTGATCGCCGCGCACCTCCACCCGCCGCTGACCACTGTCGCGCTGCCGCACTACGAGATGGGCCAGTGGGCAGTCGAGTATTTGATCAATGATGCCGAGAATATAGCTGACGCAGCACCTCCGCAGCACCTGATTCGCTGTCGCCTGGTGGAGCGCGCGTCGGTTTATATACCCTTTTGAAAAAGGACTTCTGGTTCCCATGACCGTTCCTTTCCCCTCCGACGGTAGCAAACTTCCCAGCGCAGAGATTGCAGCAGCCGGCGACGCCGCGACTCGCCCGCTCTTTCATTTCACGCCGCCCACCAGCTGGCTGAACGACCCGAACGGCCTCGTCTACTACGCCGGCGAGTATCACCTGTTCTACCAGTACCATCCGCACAGCCTGGTCTGGGGGCCGATGTACTGGGGCCACGCCGTCAGCCGTGATCTGCTGAGCTGGGAGCATCTGCCGATCGCGCTGGAGCCAGACGATCTCGGCATGATCTTCTCGGGCAGCGCGGTGATCGATTGGCACAATACGGCAGGCTTCGGCGCGGAAGCAATCGTCGCGATCTTCACACAGTTCGCCGACGGGCAGCAGGTGCAAAGTCTGGCTTTTAGCACCGATCGGGGGCGCAGCTGGACGAAATATGCTGGCAATCCGGTGATTCCCATGCCGGCGGGCCAGATCGATTTTCGCGATCCCAAAGTCTTCTGGCATGGCGATCCGCACGCTGGACGCTGGGTCATGCTGCTGGCTGTTGGCCAGGAGATCTGGTTTTACACCTCGCCCGACCTCAAAAGCTGGACCAAAAGCGGCGAGTTCGGCGCGGGCTTTGGCTCACGCGGCGGCGTCTGGGAAACGCCCGATCTATTCGCGCTGCCTGTCGACAACAACCCCAACAATCTGCGCTGGATGCTGATTGTCTCGGTGCAGGATCAGGCACCAGCCGGCGGCAGCGGCGTGCAATATTTCGTGGGCGACTTCGACGGCAGCACGTTTATCCCTGGCGAAGCGCCCGAGACCGTGCGCTGGGCCGACTACGGCGGCGACTTCTACGCCGCGCAGTCGTGGTCGGATGCGCCGGATGGGCGGCGGGTGTGGCTGGCCTGGATGAATAACTGGCGCTACGGGGCAAATATCCCGGCCACGAGCTGGCGCGGCGCGATGAGTGTGCCGCGTGATCTGGCGCTGGTCAGCGACGACCACGGCGCGGTGCTGGTGCAGCAGCCGATCGGCGAGCTCGCTCAACTGCGCGGCATCGGTCACGAGTGGTCGGCGGCGCAGGTCCAGCCGGGAACGCAGCGACTGGCGCACATGCGCGGCGATACGCTTGAGGTGCAGGCAACCTTTGCCGTCGATCACACAACCACGGCGCGCACGTTTGGGCTGCGCGTGCGCACCGGCGCGGCTGAAGCAACCGTGATCGGCTACGACGCCGAGCAGCGGGCGCTGTTTGTCGATCGCAATACTGCCGGCCACAAAGCGACCGCCAGCGACACGCCGCAGATCGTACCGCTTCAGCCGCGCGCCGAAGAAATTTCGCTGCATCTGCTCGTCGATCGGGCCTCAGTCGAGGTGTTTGCCGACGGCGGTCGCGTGGTGCTGACAAATCAAATCTTTCCAGCGCCGAGCAGCACCGACCTTGAGCTGTTCGCGGAGGACGGCATCGTCACGCTCAAACAGCTGAACGTGCATCCGCTGCGCCGGCAGAGCTAGATCTGCGCAAAAAATCAGCCGCGCTGAGCATAACAAAGCCACGTACCGCGTTTATGCGCAGTACGTGGCTTTGTTTAAGCGATCTAAAGCTTAGCTCTGGGCATCGCCTGGGCGCGGCTGGCGCTCCAAGATCTCGAAGACCAGCGTCATGAGCACCGCGACCGCCAGCAAAAATGGGCCGAGCTGTTCCAGCCCAAATTGATCCGCCAGCAGGCCAAAGCTGCTCAGCAGGATTGCGCCGCCCAAAGTTGCCGCCGCGATCTGGAAGCCGACCGTGTTGGCCGCGTGCGCCGGACCCATGCGTCCCGGCGTCAGCGAGATCAGCGACGGGAACATCGGCGCGAGCGACAAGCCCAGCATGGACACGCCGATCAAGGAAAGCCACGCCGTGATGTTGAGCCAGAAGAGCACCACGCCAAGGATCGCGCCGACCATGCAGATCTGGAGCAGCGTCCGCACGCTGATGTGCGCCACGATCATGCCCGACAGCAGCCGCCCAACCGTCAGGCTGCCCCAGTAGACGCTCACCCACACGCCGGCGATCGCCGGCACCAGGCCGCGCGCCTCAGTCAGCAGCGTGTACATCCACTGGCCGGCGGTGATCTCAAGGCCGGTGTACAGAAAGAAGAGCAGAATGCTCAGCCAGGCCGCGGGCAGCATGAGCGTCCGCGCCATCGGCGCGCTGGCGACCGGCTCAGCCTGCGCTTCGTCGGTATGCGCGTGCCACTGGCTGCGGGTGATCGCGAAGCAGCTCGCCAGGATCAGCTGCGCCACGCCGACGATCAGGTAGCCCACCCGCCAGGGATAGCCCGCGCTGATCACGCTACTCATAATGATCGGGCCGGTAGCCGCGCCCAGACCAAAAGCTGCGTGGAGCCAGTTCATGGTGCGCGGGCTGAAGTTCTCGGCGGCGTAGGTGTTCAGCCCGGCATCGATCGCGCCCGCGCCAAAGCCGGCGAGCAATCCTAGCCCAACCATCACCAGCCACAGCGGAGCAGCGCCGTAGCCCAGCAGACTGATCGCCGTCGCCAAACAGCTCAGCACCAGCAGCCAGCCCACGCCGATCCGCGCCAGCACGCGCCCGCTGCTGAAGCTCGACAGCATATAGCCGATCGTGCCGGTGGTGACAAGCGCGCCCAAAGCATCCAATGGCAGATTAAAGGTCGTGCGGATCGACGGCCAGGCCACGCCAGTCAGACCGTCGGGTAAGCCCAGGCTGATAAAGGCGGCGTAGGCCAGACCAACAAGCAGCG
>JAFAYS010000510.1 GCA_019240175.1 Chloroflexota bacterium
ACCGGCTTCGGCCAGCACAGCGGCCCGCTGGATTGGGACGGCTTCGACGAGGATCGCTACACCGAGGCCGTCGCGCCGATTGTGCGGGAGAAAGCGCCCTGGCAGCTGGGCTCGCTGGGCGGCGGCAATCACTTTTTGGAGCTGTGCAAAGACGAAGACGGCATGGTCTGGCTGATGCTCCACAGCGGCAGTCGCGGCACCGGCAACCAGATCGCCCAGCATCACATTGCGATCGCCGAGACGCTTAACGAGCGGCTACAAATCCAGTCAGCGCGCGATCTATGGGTGCTGCCGCTCAACACCGAGGAAGGCCAGAACTATCTCAAGGATATGCTGTGGGCCCAGGATTACGCGATGGAGAATCGCCAGCGGATGCGCTGGACCTTTACCGAGATTTTCTCCAACCTGGTCAAAAAGCGGCTCAAGCTTGATTTCGGCTTCGATCCGGCGGCCTGTATCAACATCCATCACAACTACGCCAACCAGGAGACCGCCTACGGGCAAACGGTCTGGGTCCATCGCAAAGGGGCGACCTTCGCCGGCGAGGGCGTCCTAGGGATCATTCCCGGTTCCATGGCGACCGGCTCGTATATTGTGCGCGGTCTGGGCAACCCTGAGTCGTTTCAATCGTGCTCACACGGCGCGGGCCGGGTGATGAGCCGTGGCCAGGCGATGCGCTCGATCACGCTGGAGGCCTTCGCGCACAAGATGAAGGGCATTGTGGCGGAGACCAGCCGCGAATATCTGGACGAAGCACCGCAGGCCTACAAAGATCTCGATACGGTGATCCACAACCAGGCGGATCTGGTGGAGCCGGTGCGCCGTCTGTGGCCGATTCTCAACGTCAAGGGCACGGGCAAGGCCCACAAAGATCGCAGCCGCGACAAGAACGATCCGGTCCAGCAGCGCAAGTGGGAGCAGCGCAAGAACAAGCGCTAGCACCAAAAAAGGTTGGGCAGGTTCCGAGCAGTAGGGCTATGCTATACTCGTCTCAAAACGACACACCGTTTGAGTGAGGATCGCTATGCAATGCCCTAACTGCTCCAGTGAGGTATCGCCAGGGCCGTCTTGCTCGCGCTGTGGTGCGGCGCTGACGGCCAAGTCCGCCGCGTTCACTCCCGGTTTCATCTCTAACACAGCCCCGATCGTTGACGAAGGCCCGAGGCGTGTGCCGCTGACTTTTACTCAGCGCGCCCGATTGCTTTTCGGCTGTTTGCCACTTGTCACATTTACGCTGCTGACAGCCGTATATCTGATTGCGCTGCAAGATATTCTGGGACCAGCGCCGCTGGCCTTCTTGCTTTTCGCCGCCTTTGTGATCCTGGTGCTTGGCTACTACGCCATCCAGCGCCTGCGCGATTTGATCTCGGGTATGGCGGTGGTGCAGACCGATGTGCTCGAGCGCTCTTGGAGCTCCAGCGGGCCGTCGCGCTCGTTCTACGGCAAGTTTACGCAGCTCGGCAGGATGCAGCTGGTGCCGAAAGCTCACTTCGGGAGCACCTTTGGCAAGCGCTATCGCGTCCACTACAGCCCGGCCAGCAAGATCGTGTGGTTGTTGGAGCCGCTGCGCTAGATCGCTCGGCGCGGTTTTTGCAGCCACGCGGGTTGAGATCACTAAAACTCTGTACAATCATACCTATGAAGACATTAATCTATCTTCTGATCTGTGCCGCGCTGGTGCTTACCGGCTGCGCGCAGGAGCCCGAGGCCGGCACGCAGACCACCAGCAGTCCGCCCGCAGTTGCCGCTGCTAACCCGGCACCGCAGTCCAGCCCAACGGCGCAAGCGACTGCCACCGCCAATCCCACCGCTACAACGCCGCCCGCTACCGCCACACCGACACAGATTCCACCAACTGCCACGCCCGAGCCGCCAACGCCTACGCCTGATCCATTCGCGCAGTACGCACCGGTGACGATCGAGGGACTGCGTGCGCGCAGCTATGGTGAGGGCGAGATCGAGATTGTGCAGACGCTGGAAGAAACGGCAGCCTTCACGCGCTATCTGATCGCGTATCCCAGCGACGGGCTGCGCATCACCGGCATGCTCAATCGGCCACGTGGCGACGGACCATTTCCGGTGGTGATCCTCAACCACGGCTACTATCCGCTGGATGTGTATCAGACCGGCAACGGCACCAAGCTGGCCGCCGACTACCTGGCGTCGCGCGGCTTTATGACGCTCTCGCCCGATTTTCGCTCGCACGCCGGCTCGGATGACGCGCCGAATCTGTTTCGCGCCGGTCATGTGATCGACACCGTGAATCTGATCCCGCTTGCGCAGAAGCTGCCCAGCGCCAGGCCCGGCAAGATCGGCATGTGGGGCCACAGCAACGGCGGCGCGATCACCTCCAAGGCGATCACGATCAGCGATCAGATCGGCGCGGCGTTGATCTACGCGCCCGCGTCCTCGAATATTGTCGAAGATTATCAGTTTCGGGTCGAGCGCGCGGCCAGTCGCGGCCAGCAGATCGACGCGATCGATTGGCCGGTCAAGCCCGAGGAAGGACCCGAGCTTTACGAGCGCCTGTCGCCACTGCCGTACCTGAGCTACGTGAGCTGCCCGGTGCAGATCCACTGGGGCACCAACGATGAGACTGTGCCCCGCAAATGGCCGGAAGATCTTTACACTGGTCTGCAAGCGGCGGGCAAGCAGGTCGAATGGTTCGAGTATCCGGGACAGCCGCACTCGTTCCAGGGCGCGCCCAACCAGCAGTACTTGCAGCGTATGGTAGAGTTCTTCCAGCAACATATTGGGTGAACTTAGAACCTAGAACTTAGAACCTAGAACCTATTGTTCTGTGTTCTCTTGTTCATTTGATCTTTTGTTCCTGACGAGGCACGACATGCGAAAGCTCATCGTGGGGAGTTCATCAGCTTAGACGACGTGGTCGAAGCGTCGGAGACGTGGCTGCTGAACTACGTCGGCCCGCCTGAAGCTCATTGAGAGCCGACCGTTCCAATCAGACGTCATCTTGCTGCGCTACCAGCGGACCCGACAACACAATAATCCTTTCATTTGGTTCTAGGTTCTGGGTTCTAGGTTCTATTTTTGTTCCCTTGTTCCCAAAGGATTCGCATGACTCAGCCACTGCTGCACGAGCACTCCGATCTGCTCAAGCATCTTCTCGATACCGCAGAACAGCAAAACGTTTATCTGATCGCGCGACTTCAGCGCACAGCTAGCCGCAGCATTACCGTGGCCAACGGCAAGACCGAGGGCATCGCGACGACGCTCTCTCAAGGCATCGGCATGCACGTCTTCGATCGCGAAGGTCACACCGCGTTCGCCACGACCGACAAGCTGAACCCTGAGCAGGCCGAGCAAGCGCTGCGATCGGCGATCGCCGGGCTGCGCGCCGCCGCACATGCCGACCTGAACCGCAACCCCGCGATCTTTGAGGTCGCGCCGGTCACCGCTGTCGAGATCCCGCCCACGCCCTACGCTCTCGATTCGCTAACGCTCGACAAGGTGCAGGCGCTGA
>JAFAYS010000708.1 GCA_019240175.1 Chloroflexota bacterium
GGCCGCCGTGGAGGAGGGCCGCGCGATCTTTGCCAATATCCAGAAGTTTCTGCGCTACCTGCTCTCGTCCAACATCGGCGAGGTCTTCACGATGTTTTTCGGCGTGATTCTGGCTGGCGTGCTGGGTCTGACCGGCGAGGGCGAGGCGGTGGTGTTGCCGCTGCTGGCCACGCAGATCCTGTGGATCAACCTGGTCACCGATGGGCCACCGGCGCTGGCACTCGGCCTCGATCCGGCTGATCCCGATGTCATGGAGCGACGGCCACGCATGCAGGGCAGCGGCGTGATCACTGGACGCATGTGGTTTGGCATTGTGTTTATTGGCCTGGTGATGGCGACTGGGACGCTGCTGGTGCTGGACGCCAGCCTACCCGGCGGTCTGATCCCCGGCGACGGCGATCTGCGCTACGCGCGCACGATGGCCTTCACGACGCTGATGCTGTTCCAGCTGTTCAACGTTTTCAACGCCCGCTCTGACGAGCAGAGCGCGTTTCGCATGCTGGTGCAGCATATGCATAACTGGTGGCTGTGGGGCGCGATCGTGCTGTCGCTGGCGCTGCATCTGCTGGTGATCTATGTGCCGGTTTTGCAGCAGGCGTTTTCGACGGTCGGCCTGAGCCTCGGCGACTGGCTGTTCAGCCTGGGCGTGGCTAGCTCGGTGCTGTGGCTGCGGGAGCTGAGCAAGCTGGTGACGCGTCGTCGAGCGCGTGCTTAAGCTTTGCGACTGGCATTGCCGTGGCATGGCTTCTGCCGGAAGCTTCGGTCGATCAATCATGAGCTAGCAAGAAAGAGAAGCATCAATGACGAATGGCGACTCGCATAACCGCCGCTCAGGGCGCTATACCGATAATCTGTCGCTCAACCGGGCGGCACGCGCCGGCAAACCTACCGAAGATCAGCAGTTGCTCGAAACGCCGCAGGCCGCGCAGAAGCTGTTCACGCATACCGATCCCTGGCGCGTGATGCGCATCATGGGCGAGTTCGTGGAAGGCTTCGACGATCTGGCGGAGCTTGGCCAGGCGGTCACGATCTTTGGCTCGGCGCGCGTCAAGCCGGATCATCCGCAGTACCATCAGGCGACCGAGGTGGCGCGGCTGCTGGGCGAGGCCGGCTTTGCGATCATCACCGGCGGCGGTCCCGGCATTATGGAGGCCGGCAATCTTGGCGCGCGTGAGGCCGGCGTGCAGTCGATCGGCCTTAATATCGAGCTGCCCTTTGAGCAGGGCACCAATCCCTACGTCGATCTGGCGATCAACTTCCGCTACTTTTTCGTGCGCAAGACGATGTTTGTGAAGTATGCCCAGGCGTTTGTGATCTTTCCCGGCGGCTTCGGCACCATGGACGAGCTGTTCGAGGCGCTGACGCTGATCCAGACCGACAAAGTGCAGAACTTCCCGATTATTCTTTTTGGCTCAGCCTACTGGCAAGGCTTGCTCGACTGGCTGCGAGCAACGATGCTGAGCGAGGGCAAGATCTCCGAGGCCGATCTCGATCTGATGGTGGTCACCGACTCGCCAAGCGAGGTGCGCGATCTGATCGTGCAGTCGGTACAGGGGCAGCATTGTCGCGCGGAGCAGGAAGAAGGCGCGCGGCAGGCGACGCGGCAGGCGCTCGGTCAGCCGAAGACCTAAGCCCGCTCTCCCATAAACAGCACAGGCGGCGATGTAACGTGCGGCTGGCGGATCTTCCCGCTCAGCGGTAGTATATAGTTCTCGCCAAGTTATCATACATCACTCGGCTGGTCCGCTGGGATCGGTCGGCCTGTGCTGTTTATGCTCAAAGGAGAGCCATATGCAGATCGATCTTATTGGAGTGCCGCTGGATTTCGGCGCTGGTCGTCGTGGCGTGGACATGGGACCCAGCGCGATCCGCTACGCCGGGCTGCGTCAGGGCCTGGAAGCGCTAGGCCACACCGTCACTGATCACGGCAACATACCCGTTCCCGTCAACGAAACCTGCGAAGAAGGCGATCCCAAGCTCAAATATCTCGATCCAATCGTCGGCGTGTGCCAGCGCCTGGCCGATCGCGTGGCGCTGAGTATCAGCGAGCAGCGGCTGCCGCTGGTGCTGGGTGGTGATCATAGCCTGGCGCTCGGCTCGGTGCTCGGCGCGGCGCGTGGTCGCAAGCTGGGTCTGATCTGGCTGGATGCTCACGGCGATTTCAATACCCACGAGACCACGCCGTCAGGCAACATTCACGGCATGCCACTGGCCGCGCTGTGTGGCTATGGCTCGCAGCAGCTGGTGACGCTGGGTGGCAAGGAAAGCGCGCAGGCCAAAGTCGATCCGCGCAACATCGCGATCATTGGCGCGCGTGATCTGGATGCTCACGAGAAGAAATTGCTGCGCTCGTCCGGCGTGGCCGTCTACTCCATGGAGGAGATCGACCGCTTCGGCATTAACGAGGTCCTATCGCGCGCCATCGGTATCGCCTGTCGTGGCACGGACGGCATCTACCTGAGCCTGGATCTCGACGGCATCGATCCGATGTACGCGCCTGGCGTGGGTACGCCGGTGCCTGGTGGGCTGTCGTTTCGCGAGGCGCATCTGGCGGTCGAGCTGCTGGCCGAGACCAAGCGCATGATCGGCATGGATCTGGTCGAGGTCAATCCGATCCTGGATCGCTGCAACATGACCGGCGAGCTGGCGGTGCAGCTGGCGCTTTCGGCGTTCGGCAAGCGCATTTGGGGCGAAGTGCATTAGCAAGAACCTAGAACCTAGAACTTAGAACCTAATTCTTTTCAGTTGTTCGTTCTTCTTTACCCCGTTCGGGAATGTTCCTTTGTTCGTCTCCTAGGTTCTAGGTTCTTAGTTCTAGGTTCTTCGTGTTTGCCGCTTGACAACCAGCTAAAACGGAGTACAATTCCCCATCGCGATTGCGAAATCGCACTGTTATCCGAGCCCGTTCGGCGCAGCGGTCGTCATACGTAGAGATGGTCTCACACGACGACGCATGCCCGTGATGACCAGTTCTTTTGATGGAAAACCGCCCAACCGCGGTCTGGTCCAATCCGAATCGGGCGTTCCCCTAGGTGTTATGGACGTTTGCTGTACAACGAACCGCTTCAAGTGCTTGCAGGGAAGCGTTCTACACATTCGCCAGCGCCGGGGTCGAGCGCCTGGGCTAATGCCGCTGCGTTAGCTCACGGTTTACCTCAAATCTCCTCTGCCCCGAGCCGATGGCCACGGGGTATCTTTATGCCTCAGATGTAGCTTGCCTGCCTGCTCCTGGAGCGGTTCTTCCACAGACTTTTTTTCTCTTCTTAGTCTTTATGGGAGGATCTATTCGAATTGGAGCAGACATATCGTGAGTACCTACAGGCCCGCTATGGGGTCAGTGACACGGGGTTGCTGAACGAGTTCATTAGCCGCCAGGACGGCAAGCTAATGTTCGCCAATGTGGATTTGGAGGCTCTGGTGGCCGAGCACGGTGCGCCGCTAGAGATTGCATATTGTCCGCTCATTACCGAGCAAGTACAGCGCATGGAGCGCGTCGCCGAGCAGGCTCGTCAGGAGACGGCCTACGCCGGCAGCTTTATCTATGCCTACGCCACCAAAGCCAACTTCAGCGAAGAGGTGGTGCGCACGGCGCTCAACGCGGGCGCGCATTACGAGACCTCATCGGTGGCCGACGTTCGCATCGCGACGGATCTGTGGCGACGCGGCACCCTGACCAGTGAACGATATGTCTTCTGCAACGGATCGAAAGAAGACGATTACATTACCGCGATCTTGAAGCTGCGCCTGGCGGGCAACAAGCACGTTGTGCCGGTGCTCGACGATCTTGACGAGTGGGACGCCTACCGCCAGTCGCCGGTGACGATGGGCATTGGCGTGCGGGCGCGTGAGTACGCCAAGTGCGCGGGCGGCGATCGCTTTGGGCTGCTGCCCGACGAGATCGATCAGGTTGTGGCGACGCTGAGCGGCACGCCGCACCAGCTGGTGCTGTATCACGCGATGGTCGGCTCGCAGATCGAAGACCAGGACGCCTGGCTCAACAAGCTGATCGGCGCGGTCGAGGCCTACTGTGAGCTGCGCCGGCGCGTCCCGACGCTGCATATGTTCAGCTTTGGCGGCGGCATGCCCACCTCGGCCTACGATCTCGGCTTCGAGTTCGACTACGACGCGTTTATGCGCCGGCTCTTCGCGACGATCGCCGAGACCTGCGCGCGCTACGATGTGCCGGTGCCGGATGTCGTCGGCGAGTTTGGCCGCTACACGGTGGCCTCGCACAGCATGTATCTGCTGGAAGTCGGCAAGGTCAAGCGTGGCCGCGACGGCGACGCGCCCTGGTATCTGCTCAACGGCTCGCTGATGGTCAGCGCGCCCGACACGCTGATCGTCGACGATCAGCAGTTCATCATTCTGCCGCTCACCGGCTGGGACGATGCCGCGCAGTCAGTGCGGCTGGGCGGTCGGCGCACCTGCGACTCGGACGATATGTATCCACGGCCCGGCCAGGAGCCGCTGATGCTGCCCGAGACCAACGGCGGCCAGATTATCGCGGTCTTCGGCATCGGCGCGTACCAGTCGATGATCTCGGGCAAGGGCGGCGCGCATCATTGCCTGAACCCCGAGATGAAGCGTGTGATCATCGAGCAGGAAGGCGATCGCCTGGTGACGCGCGTGATCGAGCAGCAGAGCTTGCCGCAGATCATGACCGCGCTGGGCTATGGCACCGAGACCCAGCCGGCACGGGTACGCCGCGCTCCCGCGCCGCGCGTGCGCCGCTCCGAGAACTGGCGGACGATCGTGCGCATGGTCGATCAGCATCGCGTGATCCAGGAGCCCAGCGGCGTCGCACTTACCAACTGAACAACCTAACATAACGCAGCGCAGCCCAGGATGATCAAATCGTCCTGGGCTGTGTGTTTAACGCCGCGATTCACCTCTTGACTCTCCGCTTACCGGAGGCTGTACCATATGCTCAACAAGCTTGATGGCCCATGTGCACAGGGATGAACCATGATCAAGATCGGCGATTTTTCAAAGCTCAGCCAGGTAACCGTTAAAACACTGCACCACTACGATCAGCTCGGGCTGCTCAAGCCGGTCGAGGTCGATCGCTTCACCGGCTACCGCTACTACGCGGTCGAGCAGCTGCCACGGCTCAATCGGATCTTGGCGCTGAAGGATCTCGGCTTCTCACTACAGCAGATCGCGCAGCTGCTGGCGGGCGATCTGCTGGCGACCGAGATTCGCGGCATGCTCAAGCTGAAGCAGGCCGAGGTGCAGCAGCAGGTGATGGCTGAACAATCACGTCTGACGCGGATCGAAGCGCGATTGCGTCAGATCGAACAGGAGCAAGGTATGCCAACGCATGAAGTTGTGATCAAGAAGGTCGAGCCGGTGCTTGTGGCGGGAGTTCGCGATGTGATCCCGGAGCGCAGCATGATCACGCCCGTATTCAACCGGCTCTTCGACGAGGTGCTGGGCTTTGTCGAGCGGCAGGGCGGCAAGTTTGCTGGCCCCGCGCTGGATCTGTGGTACGACATGGAGCACGCCGACCGTGACATTCAGGTCGAGGTCGCCGCGCCCATTCAGGAGCGACTGCCTGAAAACGGTCGGGTGCGCGTCTACGAGCTGCCGGCTGTGGAGACCATGGCCACGGTGATCCATCACGGCAGCTTCGACGGCTTCAGCGAATCCTACAACGCGATCTTGCAGTGGATCGAGGCCAACGGCTACCGCATTGTCGGGCCGAACCGCGAGATCTATCTGCAGTACGATCGCACCGGCAATCCCGCTGATTACGTCACCGAGATCCAGTTTCCGGTGGCTAAAGCTTAGGGCTGATTCCGGGCCCTCGCCCTCTGCCCTGCGGGCAAACAAGGGAACAAACGAACAAGGGAACAAAGGAGCGAAGATCATAGCTTTTGTTCCGAGAGCTTGGCCCTCACCCCTGGCTACGCCGTCCCCTCTCCCGTTGCGACAGGAGAGGGGAATTTTGGTACTTCCTTTGTTCTCTGTTCTTTGTTCTTTGTTCTGTTCTCTGTTTCCCCTAGGTTCTGGGTTCTAGGTTCTAGGTTCTTCCTAATACCCTACCGCGCAGCCATCCGTGCGGCCATCGCTGCCGGCGACGTACGCGCCCGACGGTAGCCGCCATATAATTTGCCCACGCCCGACGGTGCCAACCTCCTGGCAGACCTGGACCTCATGGCCCTGAGCGCGCAGTTGCTCCACGATCTCATTGGACACGCCTGGCTCCAGCTCGATCGCGCGGCCCTGCTCCCAGTACCAGCGCGGCGCGTCCAGGCTGGCCTGCGGGTTGAGGCCGTAGTCGATCGTGTTGACGATCATTTGGAGATGGCCTTGCGGCTGCATATGGCCGCCCATCACGCCAAACGGGCCGATCGCCTGGCCTTCGCGGGTGAGAAAGCCGGGAATGATCGTGTGGAAGGGCCGCTTGCCGGGCTCGATCTGGTTGGGATGTCCGGCCTGAAGTGTGAAGCCTGCGCCCCGGTTTTGCAGCGCAATGCCGGTGCCCGGAACCACGATCCCCGAGCCAAAGCCCATGTAGTTGGATTGGATCAGGCTGACCATCATGCCGTCGCCGTCGGCGGCGCACAGGTAGACCGTGCCGCCACGCAGCGGATCGCCCGGCTCCGGCATCAGCGCCCGCTCGTTGATCAGCCCGCGACGCTCGGCGGCGTACGCCTTCGACAGCAGGGCCTCGGTCGGCACCGGCACGCGCTCGGGGTCGGCGATGTAGCGCTGGGCGTCGGCAAAGGCCAGCTTGATCGCCTCGATCTGGAGGTGATAGCTCTGCGCCGACTCGCGCGGAAATTGATCGAGCGGGAAGCCTTCGAGAATATTCAGCCCGATCAGCGCGGCCAGGCCCTGACCATTGGGCGGAATCTCCCACACATCATAGCCGCGATAGCTGGTGTGGATCGGCTCGACCCAGGTGCTGCTGTGCCGCCCCAGATCGTCGAGCGTGAGCAGGCCGCCGGTCTGTGCGGCAAAATCGGCGATCGACTGTGCGATACCGCCGCGATAAAAATCGTCGGCCTGCGACTCGGCGATCATGCTCAGCGTGCGCGCGTGGCCAGGACTGCGCCAGATCTCGCCGGCCTGTGGTGCGTGGCCGCCGGGCGCGAACGTGCTGTTCCAGCCGCTAAACTCAGGATCGGTGTTGCCGCGATACACCTGGGCGGCGCGATTCCAGTAGCGCGCCAGTACCGGCGAGACCGGGTAGCCTTGCTCGGCGTATGAGATCGCGGGCTCGAAGATCGTTGAGAAGCGCAGGCTGCCGAAGCGCTTGTGCAGATCGCGCCAGGCTGCGGGAGCGCCCGGCACCGTCACCGGCAGCCAGCCCCGCGTGGGCATCATCGAGTGCCCATGCCGGCGCACCGCGTCGAGAGTCAGTGCGGCAGGCGCGCGTCCCGAGCCATTCAAGCCGTGGAGCTGCGCGCCATCCCAGACGAGCGCAAACGCGTCGCTGCCGATGCCATTCGAGGTCGGCTCAAGCACGGTCAGCGCCGCCGCCGTCGCGATCGCCGCGTCGACCGCATTGCCGCCGCGCTGCAGGATCGCCAGACCGGCCTGAGCTGCCAGTGGCTGGCTAGTGGCCACGACACCGCGCGTGGCGAAGAGCGGCTGCCGTGAGCTGGCATATGGTAACGTAGAAAAATCTAGCTGCATAGCGCAGTCCTTCTACTTGGAGGCGCTTCCGCAGCCGGAGTGCGCCGCGAGGATCAGAACGTTGCCTGCATTGTAGCATGCCATGATCGGTCGAACGGGTAGGTTGGGCCAAGCCGAAGCGGTGGTGACAAGCCGCCGCTGACGGTGGTACAGTGCAGCAGACGCGTACACCGTGGCTCATCTGCCACAGTTTATAGACTCAAGGATTGCACCATGTATTTGTATTTGATCCGTCACGCGCAGCCGTTCTACTCTGCGCCCGGCCCGTACCATCTGCCGCCCGGCCCTGGCCTGACCGACGAGGGTATCGCGCAGGCTGCACGGCTCGGCACGATCCTGGCCGGCGCGGGCATTGAGCGCGTCGTGAGTTCGCCGCTCAAGCGCTGCATGATGACGGCTGAGCCGCTGGCCGCTGCTCTGGGCCTCGATCTGCTGCTCGACCAGGATTTGCGCGAGGGCCAGCCCGAAGAATCGCCCGCCGATGTGACGGTGCGTATGCTGCGCGCCACGCTCGCCCAGTCCGATGCACGTGTGGTGGCGCTGGTCTCGCATAACGCGCCGCTGGTCTACCTGCTGCGCTCGCTGACCTACGACGAGATCCAGCTGCCGGCCAAGGATCGGCGCGGCAACCAGCTGGCCGAATGTATGGTCTGGGCAGTGTATAATCGTGGTGGTCGCTGGAAAGCTCAGCATCTGCCGCCCGAGGGCACGGCCTGCTAGCGATCGCGAAAAACGTTGGGATCATCTCCCAACGTTTTTTATTGCCCGCTTTGGTGACATGCGCGCTCTGTGCTGTTAGCTACGGCATCACGCGGCTAAACGGTTGGACCACACCGGACGCGCCAGTCAGGGTCAAGCTGTTCCGCTCGACGCTGACGGCGAATACCTCCTCGATATGCAGATATTCTGTAATCGGTGGTAGTGGCGCGGGATACGGTGCCCTAGCGGGTGGCGGCCCTACAGTTGGTCGCGGTCGGATCACGCCGTCCGGGCCTGGATATGCCGCCGGGTCCACTACCTTGGATTGGCAGCCACCCAGCAGCAACATCGGCAGATCATCGCATCTCACATGATCGTTGATGCCGGGGAGATCCTTTGATCCCACAGGGCTAGATGTGTCGAGCGTGAGGCGAATGTCTTCACCAATCCACTGATATTTCCCAGTGATGGAAGGATTCATTTCCGGCATGGTCAGTGCAGTCCAACCTTGCTCGTGCACGCAGAGCACGAACGTCCGGCCAGTTTTTGGATCGATCGCCTGCCAGTCGCCGAACAGTAGCTCGCGTGGTTCCGGATTCGGCGCGGGCGTTCGTGGGATCGGGTGTGTGAGCCTGCCCTGATACTCGATTACATGCACGCGATTTCGCCCTGTGGTGGCTGGTGGAATGATTTCCACGCTTAGTGAGCGTTCGCCGCGATCATACACATCGCTGATCTGCTTGGGCGGCAAGAGATGAGCCCCGCATACCTGGTTGGCGTTTCCTCGATAGATCCAGCCCTGCTTGGCGAGTTCGGCCTGGTAAAACGCCCGCACCGCCGCCGGCTGATCGATCTCAAATTGTGTCTCACGCCGAGTTCCATCGACGACCGAGATATAGTCGCGGAAGAGCGTTGTTTGTAGCTGCATCGCTTCGGGCGGCGTGGGCGGCAGCGCTCTGAGCCACCAGGGATTGATATGTGCTACCAGATTCGCCACGACGAGAACAATCGCAAGGATTGCCCAGATCCAAAAGAACCGTGATGATTTATTGTTCATTGCGCACTCCTGGTCATCGTTTTTCAGAGTGTATCGGATCGACTCACCGAGAAATGACCCAAAAATGCGTCAGTTGCTCAAGTCATCTGCTAAGGTTGATCATCTACTCTTGACACGCGTTCTATTCGTGATATTCTTCACATATACCTGATCGATTGAAGGATAGCAAAACATATGACTACGACATCTCAGAAAATTGTTATTCCTGGCGGCTCCGGCTACCTTGGCCGTAACGTAGCCGCTTATTTTGTCGCGCGCGGTCATCAAGTGGTGGTGCTTTCACGCACCGCCGCCGATGAGCAGGCCGGCGTGACGACGATTGCGTGGGATGGCCGAACGCTAGGGTCATGGGCGGCTGAGCTTGATGGCGCGGACATCGTGATTAACCTGGCGGGGCGCAGCGTGAACTGCCG
>JAFAYS010000785.1 GCA_019240175.1 Chloroflexota bacterium
CAGCGCGTCGGCGATCCGGCCCAGGCATTGATCCACCACCTCAACCGATACGATCGCGGCGGGCAGCACGCCGGTATGACCGACCATATCGGGATTGGCAAAGTTCGTGATGATCACGTCATACTTGCCGGACTCGATCGCTTCCACAACCGAATCCGTCACGCCGTGCGCGCTCATCTCCGGCTGCAGGTCGTAGGTCGCGACTTTAGGCGACGACACCAGCCGGCGCTCTTCGCCGGGAAACGGATCTTCGCGACCGCCGTTGATAAAAAACGTCACGTGCGCATATTTCTCGGTCTCGGCGGTATGAAACTGCGAAAGGCCGGCGTCGCTGATGACCTTAGCCAGCGGCTCCTCGACGTTCTGCGGCGGAAACGCCACGTGCACCGGCAGATCGGCCTCATACTCGGTCATGGTCACAAAGAAAATATTTTGCCGCTGCTGGCCGCGATCAAAGCCGTCGAAGTCGGGCAGCGTGAACGCCTTGGTCATCTGGCGCGGACGATCGGTGCGGAAGTTGAAGAAAATGATCGCATCGTTGTCACCGATCGTGGCGATCGGCTGGCCGTCGCGGGTGATCACCGTGGGCAGCACAAACTCGTCGGTCACGCTCTTGGCATACGACTGCTCGATCGCCGTGATCGGATCGGGAGCGCTCTCGCCCTCGGCAAAAGCCAGCGCGCGGTAAGCTTTGGCCGTGCGATCCCAGCGCTTATCGCGATCCATGGCGTAGTAGCGGCCCGACACGGTCGCAACCTGGCCGACGCCCAGCCGCTCGATCACCGAGAGCAGCTCGCGCATGAATGGAATCGCGCTCTGCGGCGGCGTATCGCGGCCATCCAGAAACGTATGAATAAAGACCTGGCTGGTGTTCTGCTGATTGGCAAGCTCCAGCAGCGCATACAGATGCTCGCTGTAGGCATGCACGCCTCCGGGGCCGAGCAGGCCCATGAAATGAACCTGCGAATTGTTGCGCCGGGCGTGATCGAAGGCGTCCAACAAGACCTGATTGCCAAACAAAGACTTGTCGCGGATCGCCTCGGAGATGCGCGTGGAATCTTGATACACTACAAAGCCGGCACCAATATTGAGATGGCCGACTTCGCTATTGCCCATCTGGCCCTGCGGCAAGCCCACCGCCAGCTCCGAGGCGGCGAGCGTGGTGTAGGGATATGTCGTAGCCCAGGCCGCCATGTTGGGCGCGTGCGCCAGCGCAACAGCGTTGCCGTCGGCGCGGTCACTAACGCCCCAGCCGTCGATGACGCAGAGCACGAACGGTCGCGGTCGTTGCATCCTGATCCTCCTTAAGATAGCACCTCGATTGTAAGGGAACATCGACAACCTGCCAAATAATCAACGCAACACCATCCTTACATAGCACAAGCCCACGCATTCGATCAAAGAATGCATGGGCCTGTATGCTGTGTCGTGTTTATCGAGAGCACAGAACAAAGATTTAGAAGTTTGTTCGCTTGTTCGTTTGTTCCTTTGTTCTTCCGCCTACGGCGTGGCCGTTTCCTCGGTCGTGACGGTGCTTTCCTCAAGGATCGTGGTGGGCTCGGGCGTCGGCGACTCTTCGGGCACCGGCACTGGCTCAAGCGTCGGTACGGCCTGTGGTGTCGGCAGCGGCTTCAAGATCTCCACAACGCCCAGCAGCGGCACCTCGGGATTGGTCTCGGGCTGCGCGAGCTGGCTGACATCCGCGTCACGGGCACGCTCTAGCAGATCGTCGCGGAAGCTTTGCGCCGCCTGCTGCGACGTCGTCAGCTCCAAGATTTTCACGACATGCCAGCCGAACTGCGTCTCGAAAGGCTGGCCGATCGCCGCGCCGGTCTCCAGAAACTGTGGCTTCAGCTCAAAGGTTTTGCTGACAAACGTCGTATCGAAGGGCTGGCCGTCCGAGGTAAGACCCTCCTCGTTGAAAGCCGGTAGATCGCCACCGCTCTGCTTGGCCGCCGGCTCGATCGACAGGGTTTTGGCAAGCTCGGTGAAATCCGCGCCGGCCTGAAGCTGCTGATAGGCCTCCGCCGCGCCGGCATAGTTGCCCGGATCGAAGAGGATATGCGCGGCGTGGATCTGATCCTTGGGCGCGGCCTCGCGCGCTACCTGGTCGATCGTCAGCTCTTCGGAGATAAAACTGCGGAACGCGCTACCACTGGCAAAACCAAGCCCCTGCGCACAGCGATCCCAAATGATCTCATTGTTATTTGGATCATCTGTATCGATCCGCTGATCTTCTGGCAGCTGGTCATTCGCCTGACTAATCTGCTGGACGCAGAGCTGGCTGCGCACGTTTTCAAAGGTGCCCTGGATATTCTGTGGATCGGCGACGACATCTGTGTTACGCGCCAGGCGCAGCAGTAGCTGGCGGGTGAGCAACTCGTTGAGCACCGGCTCGGCGGGCGCGGGGCCCTGCGGGCTGGCGTACACCTGGTTGCTAAACTGATCAAGAGTAGCTTGAGAAATGTAAACCACAGAATTATCGCGGAAGGTAATTTGAGCGACCGCATCTTCCGGCCCTGTTGTCGGAACGGACGCGTTGACCGGCGGACGGGTGCTGGCGCAGCCTGACAGCAGCGCCACAGCCGCAAGCCCCAGCCATAATCGTCGTAAAACCAAAAGAAGCCTCCTGTACTAGTCGTCAATCTGTAGCAGTGACATTCTACTACGTTTATTGACAATATCCGGCAAACCGAGTTAATGATTTTCTAAGAAGTTTCACAGGCGTTGAGCAGACAAAACCTCCTCTTCAGGTGCTGAAGAGGAGGCATGTTGCTGTGCAAAGATCTGGCTAGGCGCGCGGCGGCGCAAGCATGTTGCCGCCAAAACCGGCGATGAACACGCCGAAGAAGACTGTAAGAAACGCCGCAAAGCCAATCGGCACCGAGATCACCGGATTGGTCTCATAGAAGAGGCCAACCGGCGTGATGATCAGGCCGAAGATCTGCATCGCCAGGCCCAGACGCACCATCAGACGGGCACCGGGCCGTGTTTCGTGGCTGCCCCAGGTAGCGCGCGGAATAATCGCGACGAGCGCCGACGCTGCCAGCACGACCAGCAGCATAAAGACTTTTTGCCCAATTACCGGTATCGTGAGCCCAGACAGAAAGAGCGCCCAGACCACGCTAAACGCAAAGAGCGCCAGACCCACGACAACAAACAATCCTATATCCCGCCGATCGGCCAGACGCGATGTGCGAGTTGGAGATACTTGTGCAGACATAGCTCCTGCCTATTTCAGCGGTCGCCGGGCGGCCATGTTCGGCGCGCCCAGCGACAGCGGCATTTCAACGTTACGGCGTCGCGGTCGATCCTGGGCCGGCAGGCGAGTTCGGCGCGCCGGGCTGATTCGGCTGGCCGGTCGGCTGTGCCGTCGGCTGCGACTCGCCGGTACCTTCGCCGCCTTGCGCCTCCTGGATGATCTGCTCGGCTTCCGGGGTCAGCGTGCCATCGCGGTTATGCGCCTGGAGCCAAACCAGCAGCCGACTCCACTCGTCATCCGTCAGCGCGAAGCCCGGCATCGGCGAGTAATCCTGGCCCTGGAGGTCGTTGTTGTTCTCCGGGAAAGCCGCCGAGCCACCCTGAATCCACTCGCGAACATCCGCCTCGTTCACGGGCTTGCCGTTGGGCAGGTTCGTGCCAAAGGCCGCCGTGCCTTCGGGCTGGAAGAGACCGCCGAGACCTGGTCCGACCAGCTTTTGATCGTTCATGGCGTGGCAGCCAACGCAGCCCTTCTGCGTAAAGACGATCTGGCCCTGGCTGACCGGGTTCGCGTCCGGATCAGGCGTGGGCGCTTGCTCCGTCGCGACGCGATCTGCCGTCAGCTTGGCGGCGTCCGGCACCTGTCCATTCCAGGAAAGCACATAGCTGGTTATATTCGAGATCTGATCCCGGCGCAGCGGACCCTGCGGCTGGCCCCAGGCGGGCATCGGCGTGCCGCGAATACCCGAGAAGAGCGTGGCCTCGATGTAGTTGCGCATCGAGCCATACTTTTCTTTGATGCCGTTGGGCTGATCAAACGCCGGCGGCTGGCCATTCTGGCTCAAGGTGTACTTCTGCACGATGTTGTTAAGCGCCGGTGCGCCAAACTTCACCTCGCCCTGACCGGCCAGACCGTGACAGGTTGCGCAGTACTGCTCGTAGTCTCGCGCGCCACGCTCAAGCTGCTCGGCGCTGATCGCTGCCGTGGCTTCCGGCAGCCGCTGGCTCTCGCCAACGAAGATAATCCCGAGCAAGATCGCGGTGGCTAGCGAGAAGATCGTCGCGATCAAAATATTCCGAGTCATGGTGATCCTTTAGTATGAATCGGGCGCGCCCAGCGTGCGCTCGACGCGCCCGATATCGTCTCTACGTTTACTGGCTGGCTTCTCGCGGCGCGGAGGCGTTCTCCTCCAAGCGATCCTCGTGCGAGTCGCGGTGCAGGAAGTCGGACTGCTGGCTGGTGCTGATCTGCGGCGTACCATCCTGGTTGCTCAGCGCGCGGACCTCGCCAGTCGTCGCGTCAACTTCAGTTGAGTTGAAATCGAGCACCACGGTTGCGCGTTTGATCGCGACCGCCGGCTGTCCATCCGCCGCGTTGACCACTTGTCCCTCGGTGTTGGTGACAAAGGTCCACGGCTCGATCGAGAGCTTGGCCGTCGGATTCAAGAAGCGCGGATCGACCTCAACCCAATGCTGAACCGCTCCACGGAACTCCTCGAAGAGATGCCGCGTTTCCTCGCTCAGCGTGTTTGCGTCGATCACATTGCCGTTGAGATCGGTGATCGTGCCGCCGTCGACCGTGCCGTTCTGGGCTACTACCTCATACACGACCGGCGTGTTGGGCAGCGCGCTCCACGGCGTATGATCGACGATGCCCTCGCCCTCAATCGGCACGAACTCGGTCAGGATCTCCTGGCTGCCCGACTGCTGGATGCCGTACTCTGGCAGGCCGGCATAGGTCACGAAACCGAAGAAGACCATCGCGATGATACCGCTGGTGATCGCGACTTTGCGGTCGGCAAAGCGGCGCGACAGGTTGCGATCGATGTAGGGCAGCAGGATCGGCAGCACCAGCACCAGTGGGCCCAAGATCAAACCGAAGACCAGCTTATCGCCGAACTTGAGCATACCCTGAAGCCAGAGGAAATACCACGGCGCCTTGGTGTGCTGCGGTGTGACGCCTGGGTTGGCATGGCTTTCAAGCTTGGCATCCCAGAAGAAGTAGTTGATCGCCACGAACGCAAAGGTCAGCAGCACAATCAGCGCGATCTCGAAGAAGACCTGATCCGGCAGGAAGGGCACTTTGCGCTTGGTTGGCTTGCCCCAGCCGCGCGGATTTTCGGGCGCAAACAGCTCGTGGATCGGCGACAGCTCCTGCTTACGCACCGCATAGTAGTGGATGCTGATGAACAGGATCGTCAAGGCCGGCAGCGCGAAGACGTGCAGCAAGTAGAAGCGCAGCAGCGTTCCCGCGCCGATGTCCACACCACCGCGTAAGAGCAGGTTGGCGGCGCTACCGATCAGCGGTGCTGCGTCGGCCATCGACGAGCCGATCGTCACCGCCCAGTAGGCTAGCTGGTCCCACGGCAGCAGATAGCCCGAGAACGAAAGCACCAGCGTCATGATCAGCAGCAGGATGCCAGTGACCCAGATAAACTGGCGCGGCGCTTTGTACGAGGCCGTAAAGTACGTGCGCATCATATGCAAGATCACGACGGCGACCATAAAGTGCGCGCCGAGACGGTGCATATTACGCAGCAAACGGCCCAGCGGCACGTCGCTGATGATCTTCTGCATGTCGCCGTACGCTTGCAGCGGCGAGGGCGTGTAGTACACCATCAAGATCGCGCCGGTGATCGCTTCTAGCATAAAGAAGAAGAACGACATCCAGCCAAGACCGAAGGTGTAGTACCAGGCGGTCGCCTCTAGCGGCAGCGCGCGCGGACGAATGTGATACCAGAAGCTGTTGCTGTGGACCCGCATACGCGGATTTGGACGCGGCGCGGGTTCACCCCGAATAACCGAGCGCCATTCGGCAGCGCCCATCGATGGAAAGATCGAGCGGCTTGCCTCGACCAAAGCGCCCTTGATGCGCTGGGCCGGACCTTCTGGCCGCCGTGCTGGCCTAGTCGCCATAGAAACTCCAATCTAACAGCATATGTACAAGCATCAATGCGGGGTGTTCTTTCCAACCAATCCCAGAGAACTCGCCCCCAAACGTTAGGCGGGCGCGCCCTGCTTGCGCTGGCCAGTGTCTACGACAATCGTACCGTCGCCGCCAACCTCGACCACAAACTGATCCAGGTTACGCGCCGCC
>JAFAYS010000860.1 GCA_019240175.1 Chloroflexota bacterium
GCGGCGTCGGCGAGTCCGAGATCGTGCGCGCCAGCTCGACATCGCTCACATGCAGCGGCAACCCATCGGAGCAGATCAGCAGCCGCTCGCCGCTGCGCAGATTGCGCGCCGTCAGCTCTGGCTCGATCTGCGGCTCCGGTCCCAGCGACCGCGCCAGATGATGGCGCTGCGGGTGTCTGGTCGCGTCGTCGTGGGAGATCGCGCCCCTGCCGATCAGCTCGGCGACCACGGTGTGATCGGCGGTGAGCTGGATGATATGCGGCTTGCGGGCGGCGGGCCGCACAACATAGGCCCGGCAGTCGCCAATGTGCGCGATACGGACCCGACGATCGTAGAGGATGCTCAGCAGCAGCGTGGTGCCCATACCGTTCAGCCGCCGCAGCGTATGCGATCGGGCGTGCACCGCTTTGTTAGCCGTGTGCAGGGCCTCGCACAGAAGCTCCTGCCACTGCTGCTCCGACGTGGGCAAGCCGGATTCCAGACGCGCGGCCAGGGTTTGAACTGCGGTGCTGACTGCCAGCCGGCTAGCCTCGGCTCCGGCCTGCGCGCCGCCCATGCCATCTGCGACAGCGGCGATCACGGCTCGCCGATTGTTCAGCAGAATCACCTCGTGGACGACACTTGTGTCTTCGTTATATCGGCGCTGCAAGCCTGTATCGCTGCGCTGCGCGTATCTGATGGCGAGGGGTGAATATTGAGCCATAATTATTTCAAACTTAGCTATGCCTGACTTCGACGGTAGCTGATTATAGCACCCAGCTTTCGGGTTCGGGCTCAGAAAAGTCTGATGAGTAACTGACGAATAGAACCTCTTCCCCTGGCGCTGTTTTTCATCAAGAAAATAGCAAAAGCTGCGCCAGAGGCCAGGCAATGGTACGATAAACGCGAATGAAAGGAGGCGCTGTGTCGCCCAAGCAGATCTCAGGCCAGCCCAAGGTTCGCGAGCCTTCCACGCTCTACGAGCGCATCTACGCCCGCGCTGCCCAGGTGCCGCCCGGCTACGTCACCACCTACGGCACGATCGGCAAGCTGGTTGGCTGTCCGGCGCGGGCGGTCGGCTACGCGATGCATTTTCTCAGCGCGGCAGATCGGCCAGAGGTGCCCTGGCAGCGCGTGATCAACGTGCGTGGCGGCATCTCCACCCACGGCGATCGCCAGCGACAGCTGCTTGAGGCCGAGGGCGTGGTCTTCAATGAGCAGGGGTTGGTGGATCTTCAGCGCTACGGCTGGCAGTTTGCAGACGCGGCGCACTCCGTGGATCTGAGCGATCTTGCCGAAATCTAGGCGCGCTACCAGCCCAGCAGCTGCTCGGCGCGCTTGCGCCACTCGCTGGCCGGGGCGAGGTCGGCGGCGGCGATCAGATGGGGCCGTCCAGCCTCACGGTCGCGATCTTCCCACAGCGCGGCACCCAGGAAAAAAAGCAGCGCGGGATCATTCGGGGCGAGCACAAGACCACGCTGGGCGGCATCGGCGGCCTCCTTGTACGAGCGGCAATGGTAGAGCATCGCGGCGAGCAGATGCCAGGCGTTTGGATTGGTGGTAGCGCTGGTTGTGGCCTCACGCGCCGCTTCGACGCCGGAGTCGCAGACACGATAGGTCAGGCTCAAATGCTGCTCGGCCAGCGCCAGGGCGTAGCGTCCACGCACCTCGGGCCGCGCAATGTCGCGGGCGCGGCGGCGCTCGACGATCGCCTGGGGATATTCGCGGCGGGCGACGAGCAGATCTGAGCGCACCAGCACAATCGCCGGATCGAGCGGGGCGCTGGCCTCGGCGGCATCCAGCACAGCCGACGCGTCGTCAAGATTGCCGGTATTGATCGCGATCGTCGCGTACAGCGTGGCGATCAACGGCTCCTGCGGATAGCGCGATACCAGCTCACGTAGCTGAGTGGTAGCGGCAGCGGTCTGGCCGATCTGCCAGCGCGCGTAGGCGGCATGAGCCTCGGCCAGCGGTCGTCCCGGCGCATCGATCGGCACCTGCTCAAAGGTCGCGATCGCCAGCGGCAGCAGATCAAGATCGAGCAGTTGCTGGCCAAGCAGTTGAGTCTGCTGCTCCTTGGGCGCGGCAAGAATCGCCGCCAGCTGTCGCGACTGCCCAACGATCTCACCTGGCGCGAACGGCAGCAGCGGGCGCGTCTCAGGCGTGGGAGCGGGTAATTGATCCGGAATCGGTTGAAGGTGTTGGAGCGCAGCCTCGGGCTCTGCGGACGCCAGCGCCAGCGCTAGCCGCAGCCGAACGAAGCTCAGCCAGGGCTCGGGCAGTGGTGCCGTCAACGCGGCAGTGTAGCGATCGATCGCCGTGGTGCGCAGCCCGGCGCGCAGTGCAGCCTCGCCTGCCAGCACATCGACCAACGCGTGATAGGGCGAGCGCGGATCGACGGAGCGCCACTCGGCCTCGGCGCGCACAAGATCGTCACGTAGCGCCGCGCACTGACCGGCGATCAGATGCGCCTGGGCGGCCTCATCGCGACGCAGCGGCTGGCCCAGCGCGCTGGCGGCATGCGCATGCGCCTGAGCACAATCGCCACGCAGCAGCGTGATCGCCGCCAGCCGAACATCGACGAGCGCAGGCGCAGCTTCGGATGAGCCGAGCGTCTGGTAGCGACGCAGCGCCTCGGTCACACGGCCTGCATACCAGAGCTGCTCGGTTGCACGCAGCTCGGCCTGCTGCGGTGACGGTTGCAGCACCAGGATGCTGACCACAAGGATCAGCGCCAGCGCGGCAAGATAGGCCAGCCTCAGCATAGCGGCAGGTTAAGCGCGATCGAAAACATGACCACACTCTACCGGCTTTCGGCTGAGTGCGGCGCGGCGAGCACTGACCAGCGACTCCTATCGCCAGACAGCCGTTCGGCTGCTGAAGCTAGGGCCTGGCAGGCGGCAGCGCTTCCAGCAGCCGGATCAGCCCACCCAGCCGGCGATCATGCCGCAGCACCTGCCAACCCGCATCGAGCAGCAGCGCCGGCGTATCGCGGTTGGGATGGCAGCCGCCCGCGACCGTGGACCAGAGCGGCGTGATCAGATCCAGCAGCGCGTCGGGCAGCGCATGATTGGTGCGCGTGTGCTCCAACTGAATCAAGCGACCGCCGGGACGCAGCACCCGCGCAACCTCGCGCAGCGCCTGGGCCGGATCGGGAATCGAGCAAAAGACCAGCGCCGAGGTCACATAGTCGAAGGCCGCGTCGGGAAACGGCAGCCGCTCGCCATTGCCGACAAGCACCGGAGCCCCTCGATCGCGCGCACGCCGTACCAGATCCAGCTCCACATCCACACCGATCACACGCGCGCTAGCATTGTAGGCCGGCAGATTCAGGCCGGTGCCCACGCCGAGCTCAAGAATATCGCCGCTCAAGGACGCGAAGATCTGCCGCCGCCACGCGCCCAGCTTGCCGGTGTCGAGCGGCTGCACAACACGATCGTAGAGGGCCGGATGCTGCTCAACGCCACGCATGGCTAGCCCTGCACCGTATGTCCAGCCAGCGTCAGCTCCACGATCGCGCGAGAAAGATCGTCAGCTTTGACCAGCAGATAGTCGGTGTCGAAGGTCGAGACAGCGAAGATGCTGATTCCGGCCTCAGCCAGCGGTGTGGTCAGCGTCGCTAGAATGCCGGTCAGCGAGAATGAGAGTGGCCCTGCGACCTGAAAGCAGCGCCAATCTGGCTCGTGAGGAATCTCAGGCATACGTTCAGGCTGTGAGCACACGATCGATAATTCATCCACTGTACGCGTGATCGACACAAAGCCGCCGCGCAACGCCCACTCCGGGATCGCGGCATCCCGATCCAGACGATAGATCGTCAAAATCTCGTCGAGAAGCACTAATGTTAGTTTTGGCGCATCCATACTTCGTCCTATGGCGTTGCGCCTGGCACGACCATGCGGCGGCCAGACAGGGGGCGAATACCACGCTGTACTTGATCAGGGAATTATGTGACGTTTGAGCACTGCGGGCACGTCTGCTTTCCGGCGAGTGTGTCAGGTACGAGCGTGCGCGGATCGCTGCTAAGATGCGCTCACACTAACGTTCGATCGAAGAGATCAGCCTGCGTCGCGGGAAAGAAAAGACCCTCTGTCATCAAGTATGTAGCAAGTTTCACACCAGGTTCTCGATCAAGATTACGTCGCAATTACAGTCAGGCTGCGCCACGGGGCAGATCAGGAAGTCATCGGCATTTCGACGACTTTGGACGAATTATGCTGCTCTAGCCACTCGTCGGCACGCGCGATCATCCACGCGCCAAACGTGGTCAGCCGCTCTAGCACAACCTCACGCTCGGTCGTCGGCTGGATCGCCAGCTCCAGCACGCGGCGCATCTCCGGCTCCTGCGCCGGATAGTACCGGGCGAAAAACTCATAGCAGAGCTTAAGATCGCGGGTGAATACGCCCTCGCTCAGCATCACCAGCGAAAAGCCGGCGCGGAGCATATTCTTCATAATCCGGCGGCACCAATACACAACTCGGTCAGGTGAGCCGTCAGCCTGTAGCGCGGCGATCGCCTCCTCGATATCGGGGCGGATCTGGCTGATATCGTTGTTGGCGACGATCACGTCGGGCTTGAAGCGCGGCAGCTGCGGCGCGAGATCGTCGCCCCAGACGCAGGCGCTCTGCGTTTTGAGCAGAAAGCTCATCTCGTTGAAGCGATCGGTGACAAGCACCTCGTCCAGCGGCCAGATCTCTAGCTGCACATCCGAGACGATCGGATGTTGCCGGGCGATCTCGGCTCCGGCGGCTTTGAGCCACGAACCGTCGACGTGCTCAGGATCGCCCGAGACCACCGCGAAACAATCAAGATCCGACACGCCCAGCACCGCCTGGCCGCGCGGCACGGTTCCGCGCACATATACGCCCACAAGCTGCGCGCTCAGATGCTCTCGATAGGCCGCAACCGCAGCGGCGACGGCGGGCTGATACGGCGGCAAGATCTTGTCAGGGCTGGCAT
>JAFAYS010000898.1 GCA_019240175.1 Chloroflexota bacterium
GCGTCAGTTGAAACTTACGATCCGCGCCCTCGGGCTGGAAGCGAATCCCCTGATCGCTAATGCTGCCCAGCTTTGAGTTCTGGCGGATCAACGAGTAGGCCTGAAAGCCGCCCGAGTCGGTGATAATCGGACCCTGCCAATCGGCCATTTTGTGCAGACCGCCCAGCGCCTGAATCGTGGACGAGCCGGGGCGCTGCATGAGATGAAACACGTTCATCACCACCGCTTGCACGCCGGCGTTACGCAGATCGGTCGCATCGATCGCGCGCACCACGCCGCGGGTTGCGTCCGGCAGATAGGCCGGCAGAGCAAGGTCGCCGTGAGCCGTTTTTAGTGTACTAAGCATTTTCGTCTTCCTCGGGCTCTACGTCTGACTCCCACTCTGCATCTGCGTCGGCCTCCGAGTCCAAATCCTCCTGATCGGCTTCGTCGTCTGCTTCCGCGTCTTCGGCCTGAGCGCCGGGCTGCCATTCCAGCTTGCCGGCTCGCTCGTTGCCCGCGATCACGACGATATACTCGCCGCGCGGCTTGTCTTGCGCAAACTGTTCGCGTAGCTCCGACAGCGTGCCACGCATCACCGTCTCGTAGAGCTTGGTCAGATCGTTGGCGATCACCGCCTCACGATCGCCGAAAACCTCCAGCGCATCGTCGAGAAAAGCTGCCAGCCGGTACGGACTTTCATAGAAGATCAAGGTGTGTGGCGATAGCAGATCCAGCTGCATAAAGCGTCTACGCGCGCCCGGCTTACGTGGCGGGAAGCCGCGAAAGGTGAAGCTGTGCGCCGGCAGGCCCGAAAGCACCAGCGCCATGATCGCGCCGGTCGGGCCAGGCAGCATGGTCACTTCCAAATCCTCGTCGATCGCGCGACGCACCAATGTGTAGCCAGGATCGGCAATGCCAGGCGTGCCGGCGTCAGTCACCACAGCCACGGACTTACCCTGCTTGAGCAGGCCGATCACTCGTCCGGCCACCTGCTGCTCGTTATGCTGATGAAACGAGAGCTGCGGCTTTTTGATGCCAAAGTGCTTAAGCAAAACACCGGTTTTTCGTGTATCTTCGCTTGCTATTATGTCTACTTCACCCAATACATCCAGCGCTCGCAGCGATATGTCACGTAAATTCCCGATCGGCGTTGCAACAAGATACAGCATGATCTCCCTTTTCTATCCCTTCCATTTGCTCTCGATCCGCGCTCCATCATTATATCAGCACTTCACCAGCCACTGGGATCTACACGTTCCCCAGGCTGACGGCCTGCTTATCGAGACAAAAGACCAGCTCCGACTCAAACTCAAGCTCGGTGGTGGTCCAGGGCTTCCCGGCAATGATCGTGGCCAGCAGCTGGCGATGGCGATCGCGCAGGTCATGGCTGCCGTTTGAGTTCTGCGTCGGCAGCGAGACCGCAATCCAGCGCACGGGCAGCGATTCCAGCAGCCGCAGACTCGATCCGCGCTGGCGTGCCTCCAAACGATGAACTTCTTTGAACAAAAAGGCCACATCGGCCTGCTCCTGCGGCGGATCGACCAGCACATCCTGCACGCGCGCCAACGGAGCTAGGCCTTGCAAGACAAACGCGTGATTGAGCAGATCGACGCGCTGCTGGTTGATGTCATACGCATAGTAGCGGGTGGTCGGCGGCAGGTTCATCCAGGCGAAGGAGAGCGGATTCAGACCGCAGGCCACGTCCATCAGCGCCGAGGGGCGGCCCGTGACCGCAAAGATGCCGGCGTAAAACTGATCATAGATCGGCAGGCGCTCACGAGTCGAAAGATGCGTTTCCAGCAACCGTGCACAGACCGCGCGCAATTGCTCGGAGCTGCCACTATCGGCGGACTGCGTCAGTTCCTGTGTCGCGGCGGCATAGTCGGGATCGCCAAGATAGGCTGCGACGATCCGATGCAGCTTTTTGCGCACGGCCTTGACCAGATCTTTCTCTTTCTTGTAGTGACCGAGCTCCATCAGCACCAGATCTCTAACGGTTGCCTCAGCGATTGGCGTGTCTTTGTATTTTGGGGATCGCATAATCTCGGCGACAAGCGCATCCACATCGATCCTGGCCTGAGCCACAACAATTACTCCTTCGCACGCGCTTCACGAGCGGCGGCAGCGGCGGTACTACCAAAAAAGCGCCAAAACCGTTATAGTGGGCAGGCAGCGCTGTGTTCGATCCACCGGCGCGCCAATTCTAGCACAACGCTCGATCAGCATGATTTAAGCAACAAAGGGAAGTTTATGCCAACTGAACGCGAAGCCGGCCTGAATGCTGTCCGCGCCGCCGCCCGTCTCTGTGCGGCGGTTCGTTCCGAGATGGTTGCCGGAACCGGAGCCGATAAGCTCGACAAACAAGATCGCAGTCCGGTCACGATCGCCGATTTTGGTGCCCAGGCGATTGTCAGCCGCATCATCGGCGAGGCGTTCCCCAACGATACATTTGTGGCCGAGGAAGACAGTGCTCTGCTGCGCGACGAGGCCAACGCTATGCAGCTTTCGGCGGTGCGGCGCTTTGTCGAGGCCGAGCTCGGCGCGGGCGATGAGACGGCGATTCTCAACTGGATCGACCGTGGTGCTGGCGAGCCTGGCGATCGCTTCTGGGTGCTCGATCCGATCGACGGTACCAAAGGCTTTCTACGCCACGATCAGTACGCGATCGCGCTGGCATTGGTGGAAAATGGCCAGGTAACACGCGGCTTTCTAGCCTGTCCCGCGCTACCCCACGACGGCGGAACCGGCGCGATCTTTGTGGCTGAGCGTGGTGGCGGCGCGGAGTGGTGCGCGCTCGACAACAGCGATTTTCAGCCGGTGCGCGTGCGCGATACCCATGATCCGCAGCAGGCGCGGCTGGCCGAAAGCGTCGAGTCCGGGCATACCAATCGTGGGATCTCGGCGCAGATGCAGGAAGCGCTGGGCATCACCAGCGAGCCGGTACGCATGGACAGCCAGGCCAAATACGCGGCGGTCGCCTGGGGCCAGGCCGACATCTATCTGCGCGCGCCGAACGCCCGCACGCCGGATTACCGTGAGTGCATCTGGGATCACGCGGCGGGCTGGCTGATCGTCGAGGAGGCCGGCGGCACCGTCACCGATGTGTACGGCGCGCCGCTGGATTGGACGCGTGGGCGGCGGCTGGAAAACAACATCGGCGTGATCGCCACGAATGGCCATCTGCACCAGCAGGTACTCGACGCGCTCTCCGCGCTGCTACCGGCGCGCTCCACGTAAATCACACCGTCAGTGGAACGGTAGAAGGATTGACGTCGGTGGCGTGTGGTCGCGCTCGTCGCCGACTCGCTTCTAGCGATCGGTGAGTGCCGCAGATGTGGAGGCACAGGAGGTATTGATGGATCCATCATTACACGATGAGCTTGTCGCCGCGCGGTTGGCCTTTCAGCTCCTGCTTGCTTCGCTCTCCGATGAGGATTTGGCGCGCAAAAGCCACAATCCAGCCTGGACCAACAAACAAATCCTCTTTCATATGGCATTAGGCTTTTTTCTGCTGCCAATCCTTTGCCCGCTGGCGCTGCTGTTCGGGCGCTTACCGCCGGTCTGCTCTCAAGCCTTTGCCCGGCTGCTCAATAGTTTGACGCGACCCTTCAACGCGATCAATGCGCTGGGAGCGTACATCGGTGGGTACGTCCTCACGCGCGCGGGACTGGGCAAGATCTTTGATGTGGTGTACGCTCTCAGCCTGCAGCTGGCAAAGTATATTCCAGCGCGAGAGTGGAAGCGTGGGATGTTTTATCCAACGCGGTGGGAGCCGCTATTCAACAGCTACATGACCCTGGAAGATGTGTATCGATTTCCCGTCCGCCACTTCTACTCCCACGTCTCACAGATCGCGCGATGAGTCGTGGTTTGTTTATTGATGTCGTTATCGATCGCTAACCGGAATCAAAAACGGCGGACGAAATCTCGTCCGCCGCTGCGTGTCGCCGCGCAACTACAGGTTAGTGCTGGTGCTCGACGGCGCGGGCGATGTCGGCGTGGCCGGATCGGTTGGCGCGCCACCAGGGCCACGACCACCGCGTCCATGACCACCAGGCCCCTTGAGCATCAAACCGCGCTGCTGAATCTCGGTGTACGCCGCGTCGGCCTGCGCCTGCGTCAGCGTGCCATTGGCGACAGCCTGATCCAGCTGGGTCTTCGCGGCAGCCAGCGCGGCGTTGGTCACAGCCTGCTCGGTCGTGTTGTTGGCCTGCGCCAATTGAGCCAGCGTCTGACCACTGCGCAGCTGCGTCTTCAACTCGTCGGTCGTCAGATTGAGCGCCTTGGCGGCGGCGTCAAGCATCGCCTGCTGTACGCCCGCCAGCTGCGGGCGGCCACCGAAGCCACGGCCACCACCCCGACCGCCGAAGAGCGATCCGACATCGCCGGCCTGCACGCGCTGCTTGAGCGCATCGGCCTGGGCCTGTGTCAGCGTGCCCTGCTGCACAGCTGCATCGGCAGTGCTGTTGCCCGCGCTGGTGATCGCACTGTCGAGCACCGAGCGCTGAATACCGAGCGCAGACGCCAGCTGATTGAGGAACTCCTCACGTAGGCTCGTGCCTGTCGCTTTGGGTTGCGCCTGTGATGGTGCAGCCGAGGGTGTCGGCGAAGGCGTTTGGGCGCTCGCGCTGACCCCGACCAGTGCCGGACGGAAGGCAACACCGAGGGCAAGGCCGAGCACCAGCGCGGCCATGATAACGAACGATTTCCGCTGCATTGCTTGTTCTCCTTGGAACTCTCATCAGGAGTGCTGCCATTAACCCCAACGGTAGTGGCTCGCTGCTGATGACATCAGAATACCGATCAGATATTCAGAAGGTGTTCAGAAGTCCTGAGAGAAGTCTGTGAATCCCAGGAGAACAAACATGCATGTCAAAAAATCCCGGTCGTATCTTCTCGCTGCTCATGGATCAGCGTGGCCGCCGCCAGATCCCACAGCGCGTGCCCAACGCTCTTGAAGAGGATCGGGCCTGAGGTTGGAGGTGGTGCCGACTCGACCTGCTCCAGCGGCGTGACCTGCTGCCAATCAATGCCTGCCTGAATCAGATCGCCTGCCTCGGCCTGCGCGCCCTCTAGCGTATCGACGTAGAGCCGCGACCGCCGCACGATCGATGCTGGCACTTCGGCCATTGTCGGCAGGTATGCGCCCACGGCACAGATCAGCGCGTCGGACCGAATCTGCTCCGGCAACACGGGCTGGGCGCTGGTGGTCGCCGTGACAATTAGCGTCGCCACGTCCAGCGCCTCGGCAGGATCACGCACGGCGCGGGCGCTCACACCCAGACGGCTGGCATCGGCGGCCAGCTGCTCGGCGTGATCAAAGGTGCGTGAGGCAATAAAAACTTCGCGCACGCCCAGCCCCTCGACAAAGGCTTCCAGATGCGCCCGTCCTTGAATCCCCGCCCCGACGATCAACAGCGGCCCTGCCGGCTTGAGCGCTAGCATCTGCGCCGCCAGCAGCGAGAGCGCCGCCGTGCGCCGCGCCGTCACGATCGCGCCAGGCAGCAGATACAGCTGTTGTCCTGTTGCGGTATCCAGCACCAGCACCGACGCCTGGACGCTGGGCAGATTCAAGGCCGCGTTGTTGGGATGAACGGTCACCAGCTTGGTGATCGTCAGATTCGGCCCTGTCGCAGGCATCACG
>JAFAYS010000909.1 GCA_019240175.1 Chloroflexota bacterium
TCTCACGCTGAACGCGATTGAGCAGGGCGCAGAGCTGCGGCTGGATCTGCAATACAATTCGGATCTATTCGAGGCCGCGACGATCGAGCGCATGATGGAGCACCTGATGGTGCTGCTGCGCGGCATTGTCGCCGATCCATATGGGCACATCACACAGCTGCCGCTGCTCTCAGCCGCCGAACGCCAGCAAATCCTCGTCGACTGGAACCAGACCACCGACGATTATCCCCGCGATCGCTGCGTGCATCAGCTGATCGCGGAGCAAGCCGCGCGCACACCCGACGCGGTGGCCGTCGAGACCATGCGCGAGTCGCTGAGCTACGCCGAGTTGGATCGACGGGCCAACCAAATGGCGCGGCAACTGCAAGCGCTGGGCGTCCGACCTGAGTCGCGCGTAGCCGTGCTGCTGCCGCACTCATTCGACCTACTGATCGCGCTGCTGGGCATCTGGAAGGCGGGCGGCGCATACGTGCCCCTCGACGCGGCGTATCCGCAGGAGCGGCTGGCGTTTCTGCTCTCCGACAGTCAGGCGACCGTGCTGCTGACTCACACCGCGCTGCTCGACACTGTGCCGGCAGCGAAGACGGGCGTGCAGGTGCTCTGTCTGGATACTGATCAGGCGCAGATCGCGGCGTATGCCGATAGTGAGCCGGCAGCTGCTGTCGTCGCGGACAATGCCGCCTACATCATCTACACCTCGGGCTCGACCGGCCAACCCAAAGGCGTGATTGTCTCACATGAGAGCGCCGTCAACTACCTCGACTCGTTTGTGCGCACATGTAGCGTGGATCTGAACTATCTACCCGCGCTGACCAAGATCACCTTCGATCCTTCGCTGAAGCAGCTCTTCGGGCCACTACTTGAGGGCAAAGCCGTCTGGCTGCTGCCGGAGGAGCTGCTGAGCCAGCCGGCACAGCTTGTCGCCGCCTTGAATAGCCGCACACAGGCTGCCCTGAACTGTGTACCATCGCTGTGGAGCGCGATCCTCGAGGCGGTTGAGTCCGGCTACGCGCCCCTGCCGACCACCTTGACGAACTTGTTTGTCGGCGGCGAGGCATTACCACCAGCCCTGGTCGAGCGATCACTGCGCTTGCTGCCGAATCTTCAGATCTGGAATCTCTACGGCCCGACCGAGACCACCGTCAACGCGACTGCCGCGCTGATCAAGGCCGACCAGCCGATCACGATCGGACGACCGATCGCCAATATGCAGACGTATATTCTGGACCGCGATCTCAATCCGGTGCCGATCGGCGTGGCGGGCGAACTGTGTATCGGCGGCGTTGGACTGGCGCGCGGCTATGGCAATCGGCCCGACCTCACCGCCGAAAAGTTTATTCCCAATCCCTTCGCAAACACATCCGGATCGCGGATGTACAAAACCGGCGATCTGGTGCGCTACCTGCCCGACGGCAACATCGAATTTCTCGGACGCATCGATCACCAGGTCAAGCTGCGCGGCTTCCGCATCGAGCTCGGCGAGATCGAGGCCGCGATCCGGCGCACTGAGCTGGTGCGCGACGCCGTGGTGCTGCTGCGCGAAGACGAGCCGCCCGCAGGCGGGCACCCGAATAAACGGCTGGTGGCGTACGTAGTAGAGAACCAAGAACCTAGAACCAAGAACCTAGAATCGGAAGCAGAACAGAGAACAGAGAACAGAGAACAGGATGAGGGAGAGGTTCCCCCCTCGCCTACGGCGGTGGAAGAGGGAGGGCAGGGGGGTGAGGGTCTGATCCCCTCGCTTCGCGCCGCCCTCGCCGAGAGCCTGCCCGAGTATATGGTGCCGAGCGCGTTCGTGGTGCTGGACAAGCTGCCGCTTAATCCGAACGGCAAGCTCGATCGCCGCGCGCTGCCCAGCCCCAGCGAATATGGCGCGGAAGATGCGGCCTATGTCGCGCCGACGACCGAGCTTGAGCACACGATCGCCGAGATCTGGCAGGCCGTGCTGAAAGTCGAGCGCATCGGCATCCACGACAATTTCTTCGAGCGCGGCGGCCACTCGCTCATGGCAACCCAGGTCGTATCACGGCTGCGCGACGCGCTGGCGCTTGAGATCCCGCTGCGCACACTCTTCGAAAAGCCGACAATCGCCGGCATGAGCCAGCGGATCGAGGTCGCACGTCAGGATGCGCGGCGCTGGGCACAGCCGGAGCTACGGCCAGCTTCCCGCGACGGCGCGCTGCCGCTGTCGTTTGCCCAGCAGCGGCTGTGGTTCCTGGATCAGCTCGAGCCCGGCAATTCCTTCTATAACATGCATGTCGCGCTAGAGCTGACGGGCCGGCTGGATCGCGAAGCCGTCGAGCGCAGCCTCAACGCGATCATCGCCCGCCACGAGTCGCTGCGCACAACGTTTGCGATGATCGACAATCAGCCCGCGCAGCTGATCGCGCCCGAGCTCACCATCGCGCTGCCGATCGTGGATTTGCGCGATCTACCTGCGGCTGAGCGCGGAGCCGCAGCACTCCGTCTGGCCGCCGAGGAAGTAGGCCAGCCGTTCGATCTGGCACACGGGCCCTTGGTGCGAGCCAAGCTCTGGCAGCTAGAGCAGGATCGCCAGATGGTGGTGCTGACGATCCACCATATCATCAGCGACGGCTGGTCGATGGGCGTGCTGGTGCGCGAGCTCTTCGCCTTCTACCGCGCCTACGCAACCGCAGCCGACGCGCAGATCGCCGCACCATTCGCGCCGCTGCCGATCCAGTACGCCGACTTTGCGGTCTGGCAGCGCTCCTGGCTGCAGGGCGACGTGCTGGCCGAGCAGATCGACTACTGGAAGCAGCAGCTGGCCGATCTGACGGTGCTAGAGCTACCGACCGATCGACCACGTCCGCCGGTGCTCTCGTTCCGTGGCGCGACGCGCTCCTTCGAGCTGCCGCCTGAGCTGACGGCCAAGCTGCTGCGGCTGAGCCAGCAAGCAGACGTCACGCTGTTTATGACGCTGCTGGCCGGCTTCCAGGTCGTGATGGCGCGCTACAGCGGGCAGACCGATATCGCGGTGGGCTCGCCGATCGCCAACCGCACCCGCAGCGAGCTAGAAGATTTGATCGGCTTCTTTGTCAACATGCTGGTGCTGCGCAGCGATCTATCCGATGCGCCGACCGTACGCCAGCTGCTGCAACGAGTCCGCGACACCGCCCTGAGCGCGTATGCGCATCAAGATCTGCCCTTCGAGATGCTGGTCGAAGAGCTACAGCCCGAGCGCAGCCTGAGCTACAATCCGCTGTTCCAGGTGGGCTTCGCGCTTCAGAACACGCCCAAGGAGAGCGCCGATCTGCCGGGCTTGGAGCTGCGCTCGCTTGAGGTGACCAGCCGCACCGCGACCTTTGATCTGTCGCTGTTTATGAGCGAGGGGCCGCACGGCATTGCCGGCCTGCTTGAGTACAACACCGATCTGTTCGACGAGTCCACAATCGCACGGCTGATCGGCCATTTCGGCACCGTGCTGGACGCCATGGCCGCCGCACCCGAGCAGCCTGTCACGGCCCTGCCGCTGCTGACCGAGGCCGAGCAGCAACAGCTCACGGCCTGGAACGACACCGCCGCGCCGGTCCCGCAGCAGTGGGCGCACGAGCGCTTCGCGACGCAGGCTGAGCGCACGCCGGATGCGATCGCGCTGATCGCTGGCAACCAGCGGCTGAGCTATGCTGAGCTGAACGCGCGCGCCAACCAGCTGGCACATCATCTTCGTGCGCTGGGGGCAGCGCCGGGCGTACGCATTGGCCTGTGCGCCGATCGATCGCCGGAGCTGGTGATCGGGCTGCTGGGCATTCTCAAAGCCGGCGCAGCCTACGTGCCGCTCGATCCCGAGTATCCGCGCGATCGACTCGAATTTATGCTCACCGACGCCGACGTAGCGATCCTGGTAACGCAACAAGCGCTGAGCACGCAGCTATCCGCGCCCGCCGTAGTCTATCTGGATCGCGATCGCGCGGCGATCGACGCGTGGCCGGAAGAGAATCCAGCGGTCGCGATCCCGCCTGAGACGCTGGCGTATGTGATCTACACGTCGGGCTCAACCGGCCTGCCCAAAGGCGTGATGGTCGAGCATGGCAACCTGGCCAACACGCTCAGCGCCAGCCAGGCCGTGTTTGGCTTCACGCCCGACGATCGCATGCCGTGTATCGCCTCGTTCTCGTTCGATATCGCGATCTTTGAGCTGTTCTGCCCGCTGCTGGCCGGCGGCAGCGCCGTGCTGACCACCAAACAGCAGATCCTGGATCTGCCGGACTTCGCGCGCACCCTCCAATCGATCACGGTGCTGCACACGCTGCCCAGCCTGATGCGCCAGATCGCCGGCTTCATTCGCGACAACGATCTACGCGATCGCTACAGCGCGATGCGCCAGGTCTTTGTCGGTGGCGATGCGGTCGCGCCGGATCTGCTGGCCGAGATTCATGATGCGTTCCCTGCGGCGCGGATCAATATTCTCTACGGCCCAACCGAGGCCACGATCATCTGCGCGACACACCTGGTGCAGCCGGAGCAGATCCTGAACAAGCATCTGATCGGCAAGCCGATGCACAACTCCACGCTGCGGATCTACGACGCCCACGGTCAGCTCGTGCCGATCGGCGTGGCGGGCGAGCTGTACATCGGCGGTGCAAGCGTGACGCGCGGCTATCTCATCCGTGACGAGCTGACCGCCGAGAAATTCGTCGAGCTGGATGGCCAGCGCTGGTATCGCACCGGCGATCTGGCGCGCTATCTGCCCGACGGCACGCTCGAATTTTTGGGTCGCATCGACCAGCAGGTCAAGATTCGCGGCTTCCGCATCGAGCTCGGCGAGATCGAGGCCGTGCTCAACGAGCATCCCGCGATCCGCGACACCACCGTGATTCCCCGCAACGATCTGCCGAGCGATCCGCGCCTGGTCGGCTACGTCGTGCCGGCGGCGATCACGGCCACCAGCGGCGACGATCAATCATCGTATGTGGACGACTGGCAGACGCTCTACGACGAGACCTACGCCGAGGGCCAGCCCGCCGACCCGACCTTCAACATTGTCGGCTGGCACAGCAGCTACACCGGGCAGCCGTTCCCGCCCGCCGAGATGCGCGCGTGGCGCGACGCGACGGTCGATCGTATTCGGGCGCTACAGCCGCAGCGGATTCTGGAGATCGGCGTGGGCACGGGCTTGCTGCTGTTTCCGCTGGCCGGCGAGTGCCGCGCGTATCTCGGCATCGACTTTTCGGCGCCCGCGCTGGCGCATATCCAGCGCCATCTCCCACCGGAGTGGACGCATGTTTCGCTGGCCCAGCGCCGCGCCGACGATCTCGGCGATCTCGATCCGGCCTCGTTCGACACCATGATCATCAACTCGGTGGCGCAGTACTTCCCCAGCGCCGACTATCTGGTCCAGGTGATCCGAGAGGCGATCCGGCTGCTGCCGCCTGACGGGCGAATCTTCATCGGTGACGTGCGCAGCCGCCCGCTGCTGGAAGCCTTCGCTACGGCG
This sequence comes from Chloroflexota bacterium, assembly GCA_019240175.1. Classification (GTDB taxonomy): domain Bacteria; phylum Chloroflexota; class Chloroflexia; order Chloroflexales; family Kallotenuaceae; genus LB3-1. The sequence goes on from JAFAYS010000909.1 coordinate 5,456, forward strand.
ATCACGCTGGCCCAGGCCGCACCCGGCACCGATCGCGAAACGCTGGCCGGACAGATGCGGCAGCTGGTGGCGCAGGAGCGCGAGCTGCTACTCGATCCAGCGTTCTTCCACGCGCTCAAGCTGGCCTTGCCGCAGATCAACGACGTGCAGGTCGAGATCAAGCGCGGCCAGGCGCACAACGAGCTGACGCAGTTCCGCTACGATGTGACGCTGACCGTGGACGGCCCGCCGATCGCGCAACCAACCAGCCGCGCCTACGATTGGTCAGCCGAGGGCTGGACGCTGGGCGATCTTCATGCCGCACTCGCAGCTGAAGATACCGTTGATAGCATCGTGGTGCGGGCGATTCCGAGCGCACGGGTGCTGCCGCTAGCGCAGGCGGTCGCCTGGCTGCACGACGCTACGGGACCGGCGACCGCCGCAGAGCTGCGCACCACACTCGATGATCTGACCGAGAGCAGCGTCGATCCTGAGGCGCTCTGGCAGATGGGCGCGGAGCTTGGCTACCACGTGCGCATCGGCTGGAGCAACAGCGGCGCGGACGGCTGCTACGACGCGGTGTTCAATCGCACAGGCGAGGCCCGACTACCCGAGCCGGCGCTGCAAGCGCTTGAGCCGTGGAGCACCTACGCGACGACGCCCGCCGCGACCAGGGCTTTGGTCGAGATCGCGCCGCGCCTGCGCCAATACCTGCAAACGCGCCTGCCGGAGCATATGATCCCGTCGGCCTTCGTGGTGCTCGACACCCTGCCGCTGACGCCCAACGGCAAAGTCGATCGC
>JAFAYS010000088.1 GCA_019240175.1 Chloroflexota bacterium
AGTTCCGACTGCGCCGCCAGGTGACGGTGAGCAGCGCGAGGTCGTGAGTTTATTTGTCCAGCTCAATGGCCTGAGTGAAGTCGCGGACGTGCTAGAGGCACAGCACGCGCCAGGAATCACGACCATCACAACCGATGTATTGACGCCATGCCTTGAAACGATCGAGCGTGCCGGCGGCGTTCTTTCGCGGATCGATACCTGCGCCGATGGACATAAGCTCCTGGCCCTGTTCGGTGCACCTCGCGCCGGCGAGCGCGATGCAGATTGGGCAGTATGGGCAGCGCTGCGACTACGGGAACAATTACCAGCTATGAATACCCTGATTATGCAGCGTATGAGCAAGGTTGGCATTGAGCTGCCCGGGCGTGGCATTGAGTTGACGATGGGTATCGGAGTCAACGCCGGACCAGTGGTAACTGCACTGGTTGGGTCAGCTAAGCGCTACGAGTACACCGTTATGGGCGACGCAGTAAATGTTGCGGCTCGCTTGATGGGTAGAGCAGATCAGTCGCGCCACGAAATCTTGCTTGGTCCAGGGATCTACGATCAGGTACGGGGAACCATCGATGCAGTAGAGCGCGGGAGCGCCACGTTGAAAGGCAAAACGGAGCAGATTCCGATTTGGGAGGTCAACAGTATTCGTCCGCGTTCGTGGCGCGCGCCATCAAGCAGTCCCTTGATTGGGCGTGGTGCCGAGCTGGCCGCGCTGAAAACAGTTGCCGTCCGGCTGAGCGAGGGGCACCCTAGCGTAGTGCTCCTCCAGGGTGAAGCTGGGGTCGGAAAGACTCGGCTGTGCCAGGCGCTTCAGGATATGCTTGGCGAGACAATGACTCAGGTAGTCATCAACGCGCCGGGACGAGCTGTACCAGCGTATGGTACGCTGCGAGCGTTGCTGTGGGCTGTTTGCGCGATTCCACCTGGAGCCGGGCTTGATCTCGCCCGTACCCAGCTGCGCCAGATGATTATGGCATACAGCATCAGCGACGATGAGGCGTTCCTGACGTCGCTGGAAGCTCTTGTCGGTATAGGCGTTCAGCCGCTTGTTCTCGCGAGTGAAGATGAAACGTCGCAGCATCTGGCGATTGCCGGGCTGGTCCTGCGCCTGCTGGTGCTCGTCGCCGCTCGACGACCTGTCGCTCTGTTTTTGGAAGATCTCCACGATTTCGATCGTGAGTCACTCACCGTACTAGAACAGCTTACCCTGCTAGGATGGGATGTGCCACTGCTGCTCTGTGGAACGCTACGGCCTGGTGCTGGTCAGTTGTCTGCGGTCCAGTGTGTGTGCCGTGCGGCTCTCCAGCGGTTTGGCGCTGATGTCCATCAGTTAGATCTCGGAGGACTGGATGCGGACGATGGCAGGATGCTGTTGGATTCGCTGATCCCCGGCCTCGCACCTTCCGCACTGCGTGCTCTGCTTGACCATGCCGGTGGCAATCCTCTTTTTCTTGAGCTGCTTACCCAGCGCATTGAGCAGCAAGGAGCGCTGCGCCCTGACCCACATGGTCAGGGTCTCGTGCTGCGCATGCTCCTCGATCGACTTGCGATCCCAAGAACATTGCGAGAGCTGGTGATCGCGCAGTTGGACGCGCTGCCGCCAGAGGTGCGGCGAACCGCGCGTGCAGCGGCGACACTTGCCGCGGCGGGCCAAACGTTCACGCGCTGGCTATTGGATCAGCTCATCGGCGAACCCTCTGCTACGGCGGTACGGCTCGACGAGCTGCTGCGCGCTCAGGTGATCGTGGCAACACCAGAGGCAGAAACGTTCCGCTTTCGGCATCCATTGTTCCAGACCGAGGCATATCGGTTGTTACAAATGTACGAGCGGCGGGATCTGCACCGGCGGGCTGCGGAGGCAATAGACACCTTCATGGATCTGGGCGATATCCGCAGTGAGCTGCTGGCCTACCACTACCGACATGGTCAGATCTGGGATCGGACCCTGCTTTGGAGCTTAGATGCAGGGACGCGTGCTCGTCGAGCGTATGCCAATGATCGAGCCTATGCGCATCTGCGGCGCAGCTTGTGGCTAGCACGACGGTTGAACGAGGAGCAAACGATCAAGGTGGCGCGCGTCGA
>JAFAYS010001007.1 GCA_019240175.1 Chloroflexota bacterium
TCGCGGCCCAGCTTGTCGGTGCCGAAGAGATACTCCGCCGAGGGCGGGTGCAATCCCGCGCTGACATTCTGCGCCAGCGGATCGGTGGGGCTGAGCCACGGCGCGAGAATCGCCGCCGCGCCAAAGCCGATCAAGATGACGATTCCGGCCAGCACAGCAGGCTGGCGCATGGCTCGCTTAAAGTCGCGCCGTGCGCTGCGTGGCAGCTCTTCTCCCGTGGCGATGCTTGTGCCCTGATTGGATGCGATCATGCGTTACCTGTGATCAAACATAAGCGACGGCGCTCATGAGTCGAGACGAATGCGTGGGTCGAGCAGATGGTAGCCGATGTCGACCAGCGTATTCACAACCGGATACACGATCGCGGCGATCAGCGTGACGCCCATCACCGCCGGAAAATCTAGGCTGGTGGCGGAGGCGGTCGCGTAGCGGCCCAGCCCCGGCCAGCTAAAGATCGTCTCGGTGAGCACCGCGCCCGAAAGCAGGCTGCCAAACGTAATGCCGATCGTCGTCAGCACCGGAATCATGCTGTTTTTCAGCGCGTGTCGCAGCAGCACGATCCGCTCGCGCAAACCCTTGGAGCGCGCCGTGCGAATGTAATCCTGATTCAGCACTTCCAGCATCGAGGAGCGCGTCATGCGCAGCAGCACCGCCGTCGAAAAGTAGCCCAGCGTGACCGCCGGCAAGATCAGATGGCTCAGGCTGTTGCGAAAAAGTGCCCAATCGCCGGCCAGCAAACTGTCGATCGTGTACAAACCCGTGACGCGCGGCGGCGGCTGGAACAGCGCGTCGAGACGACCCGGACCCGGCAGCCAGCGCAGACGGCTGTAAAAGATCGCCAGCATGACCAGACCAAGAAAAAAGATCGGCAGTGAGCCGCCGATCAGCGCGAAGATCCGCGCGACAGCATCCAGCAGCGTATTACGCTGCACGGCGGCCAGAATGCCCAGGCTGATGCCCAGTACCAGCGCGACGCCCATCGCGGCCAGCGACAGCTCGATCGTAGCCGGCAGAAAATCCCGCAGATCGTCGGCGACCGGACGGCGAGTGCGAATCGAGATGCCGAGATCGCCGTGCAGCAGCCGGTTGACATAGGTCACGTACTGCTCAAGCGGCGAGCGATCCAGGCCGTACTGCTGCCGAAACGCCTCGATCTGATCGTCGCGGGCGTTCTGGCCCAGCGCGGCGGCAGCGGGATCGACCGGCACGAGCTGTGCCAGCGTGAAGGTGATCACCGACACGCCGACGAAGACCACCAGCAGCCCGGCCAGACGGCGAAGAATATAGCGCAGCATAGTTTCAGGCGAGGCGAGCGCCGAGGCTCAGGAAAAAACTCGACGCTCGCGGCTCGGCGTTCCTTCTAGTTCTTGTTGAGCAGCCAGAACGAGACCGCAGGCGTGTCCGCCGCGTCGTAGGCAAAGTTTTGCACGTTTTTGCGCACGCCAAAGGTTCGCGTCGGCTGGTATAGAATCGCGTACGGTCCCTCGTGCAGCACGCGCTCAGTCAGCTGCTTGTACAGCTCGGCGCGCTTGGCGCTGTCCTGCTCCAAGGCCGCCTGCTGCCCGATCTGCGTCAGATCGGCGGGCGCTTCCCAGTCGTTGCGCCAGGCGATCGAGTTGGCCGCGTAGTTGGTGAACGGCGTCACATTGCCGTCGGGATCGGGGAAGTCCGGCCCCCACAGGATCAGCACCATCTGCGCGTCCTGGGCGCGGTAGATCGTCAGCAGCTCGGACTGCTGGATCGCTTTGATGTTGATCTTCAGCCCGATCTGCTGAAGATCGCTCTGGAGCTTGGCCGCCAGCGTGCCCCACTCGACGCCGCCGGGCGCGTTGGCCGCCGCCGTGACCAGCAGCTCGATCTCGGTGCCCTCCGCCACGCCGGCCTTGGCGATCAGATCTTTGGCCTTGGCGATATCCTGGCTGAACGGCTTCGCGCCCGTGTGGCCGAACAAGCCCGCTGGGATGACCTCCTGCACCACCTGCGCGTTGCCGCCCAGCAGATTGTTCACGATCTCGTCGTAGTTAATCGCGTAGCGGATCGCCTCGCGCACATCGGGATTGTCGAGCGGCGCGCTCTTGGCGTTCATGCCTAGATAGACCAGCGTCGACGAGGGCGCTTTAACGATCTGCACGTCGGGATTGCTGCCCAGCGCCGCGACCTGCTCCGCGCCGAGGTCTTGCACAATGTCGGCGTCGCCGGTCTCGATCGCCGACTGCAGGTTGGCCGCCTCGCCCACGTTGCGCATAATCACGCGCTTGATCGCCGGTGCCTGGCCCCAGTAGTTGGGATTGGCGGTGAGGACGTTCTGCGTGCTGCGCTCCCAGCTGTCCAGCACATACGGGCCGCTGCCCGCCGAGTGATCGTTGAGCCAGGTCGAGCCCATATCTTCGCCGGCGTTGGCCATCACGGTTTCTTTATCGAGCACCGCGCCGATCGTGAAGCTCAGGATCGACAGGAAGACCTGCGGGCTGGCGCTTTTGGGCAGCTTGACCTCAACCGTCTGCGGATCGACGGCGCGCATATTTTCTTTTTTGAGCTGGGCAATGTCGATCAGCAAAAAGGCTGGCGATTTGTTGAGATCGATCGCGCGACCCCACGAGTAGATCACATCGTCGGCGGTGACAGCGCGGCCCGTAGCGAATTTGGCCTGCTCATTCAGCTTAAAGGTGATCGTCCACTGATCGCCGCTGTCCTGGATGTCCCACTGCGTGGCCAGCAGCGGTTTGAGCGCCGGATCGCCGGGCGTGAAGCTGACCAGCGTCTCGTAGATGTTGCCGACGACCTGAATGCCGCCGAACTCATAGACCGCCGCCGGGTCCATGGAAATCTGATCTGAAAGATCCGCCGCGAAGACAAGCGTCTCCTGGGCGCTGCTTGCGCCACCTGAGGCCGGCGCGGCAGATGCGGCACCGGCGCTGGCGGACGGCTGCGCGGCCTGATCCGTTGCGGGCGCGCCACACGCGGCGAGCAGCAGGCTCAGGCTGGCAAACGCCATAAGCACACTGAGAACAGAACGGGAGCGGGACATAGCGGGCCTCCTTTGCGTAGCTGTATGAATCGCTCATCGGTCGAGCGCGGCTACGATCGCGCAGTGAGCAGTGGCATGGCTGGCTCTGTCGTCGAGCAGGGGCGGCACTCATTCTTTGGGCCACGCCGCTAATTGTATGACAGAGGGCTTGCCGCGTCCACTGAGCGCCATTTTCACAGCGATGCTCTTTGCGCAGTGACCACACAAGCTTGCCGAACATTATCTTGCTGCATGGTAAGCTCCCGGACCTTCTTGAGCGAGCATCCGCAGCGAAGCCGTGCGGAGTTCTGCTGTGCGTACGTATAAAAGCGTGTGCGGGAGCGATGCAAGCCTTAGGCTGGGCCTGGCATTATTCATGCTTAAGGCCGCGCAAAAACGACGGTCTTGTGGTATGATCTCTCGACTTCTACAGACTATCTCCCAGATGTGCAGGAATGTGAGGCCATGCAGGATACTGGATCACTCGCACCGTTTACGACGCGTGTTCCAACCGGGATCACGGGCGCTGATGCGATTCTTCGAGGTGGCTTCTTCCGTAGCGGAAGCTATCTCATCACAGGCGAGCCGGGAAATGGCAAGACAATCTTTGCCAATCAGCTCGCTTTCCATACCGTCGCGCAGGGTGGACGTGTGGTGTACGTGACGCTGCTGACCGAGACTCACGACCAGCTGATCGCGCAGGTACGACCGCTGGAGTTTTTCGATCCCGAAGCGCTGGGTCAAAGTTTACTGTATCTAAGCGGCACCAAAACGCTGCTCGAAGCCGGCACCGATGGCCTGCGCACGCTGCTGCGTGACGTTGTGCGCGACCATCACGCGACGCTGCTGATCATCGATCGACTCTCGCCCGCCGAAACCGTCGCCGCCTCTGAGCTAGCCTTTGAGCAGTTTATTCGCGAATTTCAGGCATTTGCGACGTCGCGTGGCTGTACCACGGTGATCTTAACGGGACACTCGCATGCGCATGTGGTGGCCTGGGGCACGCTGGTCGACGGCGTGATCCGCCTGAGCGACGAGTTGATAGAGAATCGCGCCGTGCGCTTCATGGAGGTGCAAAAGTTCCGTGGCAGTGAGCATCTGCGCGGGCGGCACGTGTTTGAGATTACGCAGCGTGGCATTGAGGTGTACCCGCGCATGGAGGCGCTGTTCACGGTGCCAACCGTGGCCGAGTCCGATGACGTGGCGCGGCTGCAAACCGGTGTGCCGACGCTGGATACGCTGCTACACGGCGGCTTGCTCGCCGGCTCGACGACGCTGCTGCTGGGGCCGGCGGGCAGCGGCAAGACCAGTCTGGGCCTGGCCTTTTTGGCCGAGGGCGGCGAGACGGAGCCGGGCCTGTACTTCGGCTTCTACGAGCGGCCCAAGCGGTTGCTGCGCAAGGCGGATCAGATCGGCGTGCCGCTGCGCAAGGCGGTCGAGGCCAATCAGGTGACGATCAGCTGGCAGCCGCCGCTGGAAGATTATATCGATCGGCTGCTGGGCAACTTGCTGGCGGAGGTTCGCCGCCGTGGTGTGCGCCGCCTCTTCATCGATGGTCTGGACGGCCTGCGCTCTGCCGCGCTCTCGCCCGATCGGCTGCGGCCCGCGTTCACGGCGCTGGCCAATGAGCTGCGCGCGCTGGACGTGACCGTGCTCTTTACGCTGGACCTGCCTGAGATGATCAGCCCGTCGATCAGCGTTCCGGCCAATGGCATCTCGGCGATCTCGGATAATGTGATAGTGGTGCGCGATGTTGAGGTCAACGCCAGGGTGCAGCAGGTGCTGCAGATTATGAAGGTGCGCGACAGCGACTACGACTCGACGATCCATAACTTCATCATCACGTCGCACGGTATCGAGCTGACCAGATTGGATAACGCCTCTACCGCCACGCCCAACGACTCAGATCAGCGCGAAGTTTGACGGGCGAAGAACCAAGGACAAAGAACCTAGAACCTAGAACTTAGAACCTAGAATCGAACGCCTTTCTACCCCACGCACACGAGCATATCTCTACGAGAGACGAGTCGGCGCTGACTCTTCATTCGCTAGCCAAGATTGAGCAGGTGTTATGGCTGCTTCGGCGGCCTATTCGGCGTGCTCGTTTCACGCCATCACCCTAAACGATCGCGCTGCCCCGGCGCAAAATTCTGGCGGTCTCTGCATTCGCCGGAAAGAACGACTCGATCGCCAGCTCCGACAACGTGACGTCGACCGGCGTGCCGAAGAGCATGGTCGTGCCTAAGAAGGACAGCACGCCCGCCTCGGTGCTCAGCTGAAAGGGCACAACGATCTGCGCCTCAGGCCGCTCGATAAACGGCGTGCTCGATCGCACATTCCCCACAGGATAGCTTCTCAACTCATCCAGCAGCGCGACCAGCACCGGATCGGCGCTGAGATCGATCTCGCGACGCAGCCGCGCCAGCAGGTGCGCCCGCCACTCGGGAAGATTCACGATGCGCGGTGCCAGGCCGTCGGGGTGCAGGCTCAGCCGCAGCACGTTGACTGGTGGCTGTACCAAGGCCGGTGCAACTCCAATCAGCAGCGGCGCGACCGCCTTGTTGGCGGCAACCAGCGTCCAGTGCCGATCGATCGCCAGCGCGGGATACGGCTCGTGGCCGGCCAGCACCACATCGATCGCCCGCCGCGCCGCCGATAGCGCCGGATCGTCGAGTGGACGCTCGGGAAAGACCGGCGCGTAGCCCGCCGACGTCAACAGCAGATTGCGCTCACGCAGCGGAACCTCAAGCTGCTCGGCTAGATGCAGCAGCATTGTACGGCTGGGCTGGGCGCGTCCCGTCTCCAAAAAGCTCAGATGTTTAGCCGAAATATCGGCCTCGCCGGCAAGATCGAGCTGGCTCATGCGCCGGCGCTGACGCCATGCACGCAGAAGTTGCCCGACCGGCTGTGGTTGCATCATTGTTGTCATGCGCCAATCATAGCATCGCCCAGGCGCTTCGACTATTACCTCAGAAGTAATCAGAACCAAGAACCAAGAACCAAGAACCAAGAACAAAAGCAAGTACCGCCGATTCCCCTCGCCTGCGGCAGCGGGAGAGGGGGTGGCGAACAGAGTGAGCCGGGGGTGAGGGCCGTAAGCCAAGAACAATATTACCTCGCCGGTAATTGATCCTCATCTCCCCGGCCTATATCGTAACAACACGAACCGCAACGAACACATACGGAGGTTGCCATGAGCCAGTCCAGCGAACTAATCGACCGATATTTTGCCGTGTGGAATGAGCGCGATACAGCGCGGCGGCGCGACTTGATCGCGCAGACCTGGGCCGAAGATGCCAGCTACCTCGATCCGTTGATGCAGGGCCAGAGCCACGCCGGGATCGATAGCATGGTGCAGGGCGTTCAGCAGCAATTCGCTGGACACCATTTTCGCCAGCTTGGTGCCGTCGACGCGCACAACGACCGGCTGCGCTTCTCGTGGGAGTTGATTTCGGACGATGGGCCGGTCGTGGTCGCCGGGACGGATTTTGGCGTGGTCGCCGCCGATGGCCGCTTGCAAAGCGTGACGGGCTTCTTAGATCAGGTGCCGGCTACTGCGTCGGCTGAGTAAACCGGGAGGATCGTATGTCGCTCTTTCGAATGTCGTCTTTTTTGCGCCGCGTGCTGCTGGCCGATGCCCTGATGAGCGGTGCAGCCGGATTGTTGATGCTGCTGGGTGCCGGCGTGCTGACGCAGACGCTTGATCTGCCGGCGACACTGCTGCGCAGTGCTGGCTTGATCCTGCTGTCCTACGCTGCGTTTGTTGTGTATGTCGCGAACCGCAGCCAGCGCGCGATGGTGTGGGCGGTGATCTTGATCAACGCACTCTGGGCGATCGATAGCGTCGTGCTGCTGCTGAGCGGCTGGGTCGCGCCGAACGCGCTCGGCTATGCGTTTGTGCTCGTCCAGGCCGTGGCGGTCGCGGTCTTTGCCGAGCTTGAGTATGTCGGCCTGCGCAGGAGCGAAGCCGCGATCGCCTAACGCTTCTCAGCACAATCGATGACCCATGACAAAAGCACGGGCCAATCACTAGCTCTGACCCCGCATCAGAGTTTCGTGATTGGCCTCGTTGCGTTGCATTATACACCTTTTGAAAATAGATTGCAAGGGTTTTGCAAAGGAATTTTCGCACCAATTTGCCCAATTTGTATCGAGATCGTCCGAAGTGGTCCAAAATCAACCAGATTCTTCTTTATTCGGCCTGAATCCGGAGAATGCCACAGAGTTGCCACAAATGAAGCTTGTAGGTCGTGATCTTCCTTGTTACACTCCCTCTACTTGTTAAATCCAGGTAAAGAGACGACTCACTGTGGAGAAAAAGGACACGAAGGAGAGTTCATCATGGTGCAAAATCTCAAGCTACGCTCGGCACTGCTCGCGCTCGTCGTTGCGGCACTGCTAGGGTCGATCGCGCTGCTGCCCGCGACCTCGGTGCATGCGATCAGCACGCCCTGGCTCAGCGTTTCGGGCCGCTACATCAAAGATCCGAGCGGCAACAACGTGGTCCTGCGCGGCGTCTCGCTGATCGATGTGTCGGTGGCGAATACGCGCACACGCAACGCGCTGGCCCAGATCGATATAGCGACCAATAGCGCCGACGGCTGGTATGCGCGCGTCGTACGCTTGCCGGTGTACCCAGATGCGATCGATGGGCAGCCGGGCTGGAACGCCAACCCCGACGCCTACTTCAACAATCATCTCAATCCGGCGGTTCAGCGCTGTATCGCCCGGCAGATCTACTGCATCATCGACTGGCACTACATCAAGGACTACAACTCGACTGCGGTTGACACGGCGACCCGCAACTTTTGGAGCTATGTCGCGCCGAAGTACAAAGACGTGCCGAACGTGATCTTCGAGCTGTACAACGAGCCGATCTACCCCGATAATTGGAGCACCTGGAAAACCTGGGCCCAGCCCTGGGTCAATCTGATCCGCGCGGCAGCGCCCAACAACCTGATCCTGGTCGGTGGGCCGCGCTGGTCGCAGAATGTGGCGGAGGCCGCGACCAATCCCTTCACCGGTCGGAATATTGCCTATGTCGCGCATATCTACCCGCAACACGGCGGCCAGAGCACCTGGGATGCCTGGTTCGGCAATAGTGCG
>JAFAYS010001044.1 GCA_019240175.1 Chloroflexota bacterium
CGAACGACCAGAAGGCCTGTCCGCCCAGGCTTTGCTCGGGCTCCTGATCCACGACGATCACGCGTTTGCCGGCGTCGGCAATCTCGGCGGCGGCTACCAGCCCGGCTAGCCCGGCTCCGACGATCAGAACATCTGCATCATTGCTCATCGATCTTCCTTTGCGCGAGTTAGATGTATGCTGATGCTATCTTAGCGCATCTTAGGGATCGAGCGCGACGATCTCGGCCAGCGTGGTCTGCCATTGGTGCATCGCCTGAAAGCCAAGCTGCTGCTCGATACGCTCGTTGCTGTAGCGCCAGCTCTGGGCATAGAACAGCTTGTTCGGCAGCTCGTCGTCGCTGATCGCGGCCAGGTCTCGATGTACGATCGGGCTGCTGCTCCCGGCCAGGTGGATCAAGGCAGTGTACAGCTCGTGCCAGCCGAAGTGGTCGTTGATAATGTTGGCCGCGCCCCCCAGCGGACGATCCAGGCATTCGGCGGCGGCCCAGGCCAGCTCGCGCGTATCGACCCAGGCATCGCCGAACTGCGACCACTCCTCGGCGGTTGCGCCCGGCAGAATAACGGGCTGGCCCTGCTTGATCCGGGCGCTGATCAGTCGCTCCCGGCAGCGCGGATGCGGGCCCCAGATATGCGGCGGTCGCAGGATGCTGAAATGATAGCGGCCTTTGATAGCGGCGGCTTGCAGCATGGCCTCGCAGCGGACTTTGCCCGCGCCATACGCCGAGTACGGATGCAGCGGCGTGTTCTCGGTGATTGGCCGATCCGTGGCGTAGCCGTACACATCCACGCTGCTGATGAAGACAAACGGCCCGGATTCCCAGGCGTCCAGCAGCGTCTCCATGGCGGCGATGTCGATTTCGGGCCTCCCGTCGGCGCGCGCGACGTGGATAATCCCGCTCGTGCCCGCGACGGCGCGGCGCAGGCTTTCGGCATCGGCAAGATCGCCCGGCACGATTTCGACGCCCAGCGCCCGCCCGATCTCCGCCGACTCGTGCCGCGCCAGCACGCGAACCCGGCACCCACGCCGCTGTAGCTCACGCACAACAAAGCTGCCGGCCATGCCCGTTCCACCAGTGACAAGAATCATAATGCTGCTCCTGTTAGAAGGATGCTGCCGTAAGCGTTCGTTTATTGCCATCGTAGCAGAAATTTCGGTGCCGCACTCATCTAATCCTGGCGTTGCTCGTTCTACGATCTTTCTTTCCCTTATATGCTCATATCTCGATTGACAGATGTATGAGGAGTCGGTACAATACGCGCCATCAAGCGGAAGCGAGACTACAATCTTGTAGAACGACACATACAGCTTTCCACTCACCTTTTCCTTTCACCTTAACCGAATGTTACACATACGCAGTCGTCGGCTGCAGCGATGGTTGGCGATCTGGGCACTTTTGCCGGGTCAGGTGTTCGTGTGCTGATTCCAAACCAGGCGGCGATGTTTCCCGAGGCTTGGCACCTGGTTGTTCAACGTTCGATCGATTCCCCCTAGGGTATCCTGTTTGTCTGCTCCCAGGAGAATTTTGTGAAGAAGCTTTTGGCACTGTTGTTCACGTTCGCCATGGCGATTAGCCTCCTAACGCCCGTCGCTTCGGCGGCACCCGCAGCCGTCGAAGTGGCGGAGCAAGCCGATCGCCAGGGCGATGAGCTGCCCGATGCGCTTAATGACGAGCAGCGCGAGCTGCGCCAGCAGGGCCTGGCAAAAGTATTGAAGGGTCAGGCGCAGGCCAAGGGCAACAATAAAGTTGTCGAGGTTGCTAAGGGCCAGTATGTCGAGCTGGCGCGCGAGGGCGAAGATTTGATCTGGACGGTGCTCGGACAGTTCAGCGATCTGCCGCACAACCAGATTCCCCGGCCCAATCGCGCCGTCAATAACACGACGATCTGGACCGAAGATTTCAGCCAGCAGCACTATGACCAGTTGCTCTACTCGGATGCGCCGGGCGTGAACTCGGTGCGCAACTTCTACAAAGAGCTTTCCTCCAACCGCTATGCGGTGGGCGGCGCGGTCACCGACTGGATTTCGGTGCCTGGTGCCGGTGCGAGCTACGGCACGACCGATCAGCAGGCCTGGCTGTTTGTGCGTGATAGCGTCAACGGCTGGTATAACCAGCAGCTCGCGGCGGGCAAGACCGCTGTCGAGATCGATCAGTATCTGGCGCAGTTTGACGTGTGGGATCGCAACGACTTCGACCGTGACGGCAACTTCGACGAGCCGGACGGCTATATCGATCACTTCCAGGCCGTGCACTCAGGCCAGGGCGAAGAGGTTGGTGGCGGCGTGCTGGGCGCGGCGGCGATCTGGAGCCATCGCTGGACGGTGCAGCTGGTGCGCAACGGCCAGGGCGGCCCAATGCTGACCGACGGTCGGCAGGTGCGCCAGGGCGGCACGCAGGTCGGACAGTCGCGGTTCTGGATTCGCGATTACACGGTTGAGCCCGAGAATGGCGGCGTGGGCGTGTTCGCGCATGAGTTCGGCCACGATCTTGGCCTGCCGGATCTGTACAACACCGCCGGCACCTGCGGCTCTGCCTGTGAGAACGCGAGCGCCTTCTGGACGCTGATGTCGAGCGGCTCGTACGGCAGCGACGGCACCGAGGACATCGGCACGCGGCCTATGCACATGGGTGCCTGGGAAAAGCTTCAGCTCGGCTGGCTCAACTATGAGACTGCGGCTGCCGGCCAGAAGTCGGAGCACAAGCTTGGCTCGTCGGCGTTCAACACCAAGCAGGCGCAGGCGCTGGTCGTGGTGCTGCCCGACAAGGAGGTGACAGGTGCCAATGGCGTGGTGCAAAGCTACTTCAACGCCTACATTGCCGAGTTCCGCCAGTACCGTGGCTACGACGCAAGCTTGCAGACCGGCCCGTATAACTTCGGCTTCCTGGATAATCCCGCCTTGCAGGATAAGGTCGAGCATTTCCCGTATCAGGATGGCCTGCTGGTCAGCTACTGGGATCAGTCGCAGCGCAACAACAACGTGAGCCAGCATCCCGGCAGCGGCTTGATCCTGCCGATCGATGCGCATCCGCAGCCGCTGCTGCGCGCCGACGGTGGCCTGTGGCGCAACCGTGTGCAGGCGTATGACTCGACCTTTAGCCAGGACGCGACTGACCAGATCACGCTGCACTTCAACAGCCAGCCGACCACCCATGGCGGTCTCCCGGCGGTGCCGGTGTTCGACGACACAAATCTGTACTGGAGCGAGGCGAACCCGTACGGCAGCGTGAAGCACCCCAACACGGGCACCAGCATCGCGATCCAGTCGGTGAGCGCGCAGAATACCTTCATGCAGGTGCAGGTCCGCCCGTCGAAATAATGGCGCGTCTGTATCGTTCCGCGCGATCTCGCTGAAAGGTGAGCTGTCGCTGCATCGACATCACACAAGCGAGGTTGCGGAGCGTATCCGAAACGATCAAAAAGCGGAGTCGAGGTATCTCGACTCCGCTTTGCTGTGGGTGAAGTATCAACCACAGTACCTGATGATAGACAGCCAGCACGTACACCCGCTAACGCAGATACGACGCGCCGTTGAGATCGAGCACCGCGCCGGTCATCCACTCAGCGCCGGGAGCGGCCAGGAAGCGCACAACATGCGCTACCTCCTCGGGTCGTGCGACGCGGTTGAGCGGGCTTTGGGCGCGGATCGCCTCGCCACGTGGGCCTGCCAGATCCTCTGTGGCCATGCCGCCCTCCACAAAGCCCGGCGCAACTGCCATGACATAAATCTTGTGCGGCGCGAGCTCCTGCGCCAGCGATTGCGACAGCGCGTGCAGGCCGGCTTTGCTCGCGCCGTAGCTGGTCATGCGTGGCTCGCCACGGTACGCCCCGCGCGATCCGACGTTGATGATCCGCCCTCCGCCCTGCTGCATCATCTGTCGCGCCGCGCAGTAGCAGGCGTTCGCCGCGCCCAGCAGATTAACGCTGACCACGCGCTCGAACGCGGTTTGCCACTCGCTGTAGCTCACACGATCGATCGCGTGCTCGACATACATTGCCGCGTTGTTGACCAGAATATCCAGCCGGCCCCAGGCCTCTACCGCCTCGTCGACCATGCTGCTGATATCGTGGGGCTGCGCCAGATTCGCCTTGATCAGCAGATGCCCCTCGCCCGGCAGCGAGTCGCGCAGCTGCTCTGCCGCCGCCTGCCCGCTGTGATAGTGGATTGCGACTCGTGCTCCGGCCTCCGCCAGCGCTTGTGCGATCGCCTGCCCGATACTGCCCGAAGCGCCGGTGATCAGCGCTGTATGATCTGCCAGTTGCATATGATGTCCTTTGTGTAACGGGCGCATGGTAGCACAGCTACGCAAAAGGAGATTGCCGCCGGCGGGCTGCTAAAGTCTGCTCAGCGCATCCGCTCAAGGAACATCTGCTCTCTGCTAGAATAAGACGGAGGTTTCTAAGTTGTAGAGAGGACTTAATCTCGTGCAAACATTGCTCCGCATAACCGCAGGACCGTTCCAGTTTACGGCGCGTATGGAAGACGAGGCCGCGCCGCGCACCTGCGCCGCCTTTCGGGCGTTGCTGCCGTATCGTCAGAAGCTGATTCACGCGCGCTGGAGCGGCGAGGCGTGCTGGATTCCCCTTGGCGATTTCGATCTGGGCGTGGACTATGAAAATCACACCAGCCATCCATCGCGCGGCGATATTCTTTTCTATCCCGGCGGCCTCAGCGAGACCGAGATCTTGTTTCCCTACGGCAGCGCGCGCTTTGCCTCCAAAGTCGGGCAGCTGGCCGGCAATCATTTTCTGACGATCGTCGAGGGCGGCGAGCAGCTGTATGAGCTGGGACGGCTGGTGCTCTGGCAGGGCGCGCAGGATATTGTTTTCGAGGCGCTGTAACAGGGTACATGCGATTCGACGGCAGGCATCGCGACCAATGATGCCTGCCGTGCCGGCGACGATCAATTAGCGCTTAGTCGACCGAGCTGTAATACACGCCTAGCAGCAGGCGCTCGCCGGGATGCTCGGTGACGGTCCACATGCGCGCCGACGATCCGAGTGTGCCGCTGCTGGTGGATGCGCGCCAGAGCGTCACGTCCTCCGCGCCGACCGTCCAGCTATACTTGGCCGCGCCGCCGTAGTCGTTGTCGGTGCCCGGCACTGCGGCGTACAGGCTGCCCGCCACGGCTCCCGACGAGTCGCTGAGGCTCTGCGAAAGGCTGAACTTACCGGCCCAGGAGAGACCGCCCTGAATGCGCGGCGTTTCGGTCATATACACATCGCTGACAGTGATCTGCTGGCCGTCGGCGAGCGTCCGGGCGCTGCCGCAGGTGGTGATCGCCGTGTTGCTGGGATCGCACAGGCCGCGATCGTGGTAGTTCAGCGACCAGCGCGTCACGCGGATGCGTGTATCGCTGCTTTGGAGATCGCCGAGTGTGCGGTACTCGCCGGCGACCAGGCTATCGGGCGTGGTGCCGCGATCCAGGCCGATCCACGAGAAGCAGAGCGGATTGTTGTAGGCTTTGAGCGGGCCGTCGCCGTCGGGATCGCTTTGCACGCCACAGGCTGCGGTGGTGCTCTGAAGATAGCTGAGCTGTAGCGGCATGATGTAGGTGTAGCCATAGGCGTTGTAGCGTCCTGTCGTCGCGTCCCAGCCGATCTTAGTGCTATCTTGCCCGGCGGCGATGCGGTAGATCCTGGTTGTGTCGAAGACGCGCATGCCCCGGCCCGAGTCGGCGGCAAACAGCTTGGCTCCGTACCAGACGAGGCCGCCGGCGTGTGTGTTGACCGGGCTAAACGTCAGGTGTCCGCTGACGATCTTGGGCTCGACCAGCAGCACATGCGCGTAGGTCGAGAGCGAGCCGCCGCCGCTGCCGGCGTTGACAAAGCTGATGCGCGCTCCTTGATCCGGCGATCCGTCGTTGTACCACGAGACCGCCAGCGCGGTGCGGCCCGTAGACGAGCCGTCCGCTGTTTGCACCGTGTAGGCGTCGGCAGTCGACGTGATGCCCTGCGGATACCAGGCCGCCGATGTGCGCTCGGTGCTGCTGCCCCA
>JAFAYS010001074.1 GCA_019240175.1 Chloroflexota bacterium
TGCGCACCGACTTGTCGGGCAATCCGACGTTTCGTGAGCTGCTGGGCCGCGTGCGCGAGGCAGCCCTGGGCGCGTACGCGCATCAAGATCTGCCCTTTGAATATCTGGTCGAGCAGCTGCACCCACAGCGCGATCTCAGCCGCCAGCCGATCTTTCAGGTCGCTTTTGTGCTGCAAAACGCGCCGCTGCCGCCATTGCGATTGGAAGATCTGACGCTGAGCGTGCTGGACGTCGACAGCGGCACGGCCAAGTTTGATCTTACGCTCTACATGTGGGAGCGTGTCGACGGGCTGGGCGGCGCACTTGAGTATGCGACCGATCTGTTCGACGCACCGACGATCAGCCGCATGATCGACCACTTGCAGATGCTGCTCGATCAGATCCTCGCCGATCCCGCGCGGTCGATCGGACAGGTGCCGCTGCTGGCCGCGACCGAGCACGAGCAGCTGCGGACGCTGTGGAGCACCACGCAGATCGAGCTGCCGCCCACGACGATCCAGGCGCTGATTGAGGAGCAGGTTGCGCGCACGCCAGCCGCCGTGGCGGTGGTTTTTGGCGAGCAAACGCTCTCCTACGCCGATCTCAATCAGCGGGCGAATCATCTGGCGCACTATCTGCAAGCGCTCGGCGTCGGGCCGGACGTGCGCGTGGGTGTGTGCATGGAGCGCGCGCCGGAGATGATCGTTGGGATCATCGGCATTCTGAAGGCGGGCGGCGCGTACGTGCCGATCGATCCGACCTATCCGCGTGAGCGCATCCAGCTGATGCTGGCCGACGCGCAGGCGCCGCTGCTGCTGACTCACGAGCGACTTCGGCAGCAACTACCGCAAACTGAAGCGCGAATCGTGGCGCTGGATGCCGAGTGGCCAGAGATCGCCAGGCAACCGCCGACCAACCCAGCCAGCCGCGCCACCGCCGATCATCTGGCGTATGTGATCTACACCTCGGGCTCGACGGGACGGCCCAAAGGCACGCTGATCACGCAGCGCGGGCTGTGCAACCTGGTGGCGGCGCAGATCGCGGCGTTTGAGATTACACCCACGAGCCGCGTGCTACAGTTCGCCTCGCTGAGCTTCGACGCCTCCGCCTCCGAGATTTTCACCGCGCTGGTGGCCGGCGCAAGCCTGCATCTCGTGTCGCGCGACGTGATGCTTTCGCCGCCGGATCTGGCACGACTCATGCGCGATCAGCAGATCACGACGGTCACGCTGCCGCCCGCGCTGCTGGCGCTGCTGCCGCCGGAAAACCTGCCCGATCTGGTGGTCGTCGTTTCGGCGGGCGAGGCCTGCTCGACCTCGCTGGCGATGCGCTGGTTGGATCAGACGGACACCCATACACGGCGCTTGATCAACGCCTACGGCCCGACCGAGGCCACGATCGGCCCGACCTACTATGTGGTCGCGCAGCCGCTTGAGGAAGGCGCGGACGTGCCGATCGGCAGGCCGATTGCTAACATCCAGACGTATGTACTCGACGCCTACGGTCAGCCAATGCCGCTGGGCGTGCCCGGTGAGCTGTACATCGGCGGCGTGGGCGTGGCGCGTGGCTATCTCAACCAGCCCGCGCTGACCGCCGAAAAGTTCGTGCCCGATCCCTTCAGCCAACCAGGCGCGCGCATGTATCGCACGGGCGACCGGGCGCGCTTCCGCGCCGATGGCAACCTCGAATTTCTGGGTCGCATCGACGAGCAGGTCAAAGTGCGCGGCTTCCGCATCGAGCTGAACGAGATCGAAGCGGTCCTGAGCCAGCATCCCGCCGTGCGCGAGGCCGTGGTGACGGCGCACGATCAGCGACTGGTTGCATACGTGGTCACGGAACAAGGGAACAAAGAAACAAAGGAACAAAGAACATCAGACCAGAACCTAGAAAGGAGAACCCAGAACCTAAACGATGAAGATCTAGGTTCTAGGTTCTTGGTTCTTGGTTCTCACGACAGCGTTGAGCAGATCGATCAGTGGCAGCAGCTGTTTGACGAGACGTATCGCGAGGTTGCGCCAGATTACGATCCGACCTTCAATGTCAGCGGCTGGAATAGCAGCTACACCGGCCAGCCAATTCCAGAGCAGCAGATGCGCGTGTGGGTCGAGCAGACGGTGGCACGGATCAAGGCGCTGCGACCGCGACGGGTGCTGGAGATCGGCTGTGGCACCGGGCTGCTGCTGTTCCGCATCGCGCCGGAGTGTGAGCACTACGTCGGCACCGATTTTTCGCGGGCGGCGCTGCACTCGGTTGAGCAGCTGCTCGGGCCACGCAACCTGTCACAGGTAGCGCTGCTGCATCAGCCGGCCCACGACTTTAGCGCGATGAAGCCGGGCTCGTTCGACACGGTGGTCCTCAACTCGGTAGCGCAGTATTTCCCGAGCGCCGAGTATCTGAGCGAGGTGCTGGCCGGCGCGGTGCGGGCCGTGGCTCCCGGCGGCACGATCTTTATCGGCGATGTGCGCAGTCTGCCGCTGCTGGAAGCGTTTCATGCGTCGGTCAACTTTTATCAATCGTCCTCGGCGCTGACCAGCGCACAGCTCTTGCAGCGCATACAAACGCGGCTGATGCACGAGGAAGAGCTGGCGATCGATCCGGCCTTCTTTACAGCCTTGCAACAGCAGCTGCCACAGATCAGCCTGGTCGAAGCACGGCTCAAGCGCGGTCGTAACGACAACGAGCTGACGCGCTTCCGCTACGATGCCGTGCTGCATATCGGGCCGCCGGATACGCCGCCCACGCCGGCTCAAACGCTGGACTGGCAGCAGGCCGCGCTGAGCGTCGACGCTGTGCGCCAGCTGCTAGCCGAGCAAACGCCGGACACGCTGTTGATCCGACGCGTGCCCAACGCGCGCGTTCAGGCCGACGTGGCGCTGGCCGCACGGCTGCGGGCGGCTGAAGGCACCGAAACCGTCGGCGATCTGCGGCGCGGCGTGTCGAGCGGCGGCATCGAGCCCGAAGATCTGTGGGCCTTGAGCGCCGAGCTGCCCTACGCGGTCGGCATCGGCTGGTCGGGCGCAGGAGCTGACAACTGCTTCGACGTGACCTTCCGTCGCAGCTCAGCTGAAAGTCCCGGCGAGACGATTGCCGCCGTCGCGATCGATTCGGTCCAACAAGAAATCGCGCCCAGCTACACCAACAATCCGCTGCAAGGCCGTCTCGTGCGGCGGCTGATTCCCCAGCTGCGCCGCTTCCTGGAGCCGCGACTGCCCGAGTACATGCTGCCATCGGCTTTTGTCGCGCTGCCCGCGCTGCCGCGCACGCCCAACGGCAAGCTGAATCGCCGCATGCTGCCCGAGCCTGAAGGCGTGCGACCGGCGCTTGACGTGGGCTATATCGAGCCGCGCACCGAGATCGAGCGCGCAGTCGCGGCGGTCTGGGCCGATGTGCTGCAAGTCGAGCGCGTGGGCATGGACGACAACTTCTTCGATCTCGGCGGTCACTCGCTGCTGCTGGTGCAGCTCCACAGCAAGCTGGTGCAGGCGCTGGGCCGCGAGATCTCGGTGATCGATCTGTTCAAATACCCGACGATCAGCGCGCTCGCCGAGTATTTGCGCCTGGACACCGCCACGTCCGTCGAGGCCGCCGAGCCGGTCGCGCGCCAATCGGAAAATCGCCGCGACGAAATGCGGCGGCAAAAAGATCTGCGCCAGCGCCATCGCGCAACCAAACAGCAGGCAGGAGACGAGGATGACGATTGACGAAGCGTTGGACCATGGCATTGCAATCATTGGTATGAATGCGCGCTTCCCAGGCGCGCCCGATGTCGAGACGTTCTGGCGCAATCTGCACGACGGCGTCGAGTCGATCACGTCGCATGCGGATGACGAGCTGCGCGCGGCGGGCATCGACGAGACAACCTTGCGCGATCCGGCCTATGTCAAAGCCAGCGGCTCGCTCGACGGGATCGAGCTGTTCGACGCCGGATTTTTCGAGTACACGCCGCGCGAGGCGGAGATGCTGGACCCGCAGCAGCGCGTTTTTTTGGAGTGCGCCTGGCACGCGCTGGAGCACGCTGGCTACGATCCACAGACCTATCGCGGCCTGATCGGCATGTACGCGGGCAGCAACATCAGCACCTATCTGCTGGTCAATCTGGTTTCAAATCCTGATCTGATCGCGTCGTACAGCAGCTACCAGACGATCATCGCCAACGACAAAGATTATCTGCCGACGCGCACATCCTACAAGCTGAACCTCAAAGGGCCGAGCCTCAACATCAACACGGCCTGCTCGACCTCGCTGGTCGCGGTGCATCTCGCCTGTCAAAGCCTGCTCAGCGGGGAAAGCGACATGGCGCTGGCCGGCGGCGTCGCGATCAACCTGCCGCAGCGCGTCGGCTACTGGTACCGCGAAGGCAGCATCTCGTCGCCTGACGGCCACTGCCGCCCGTTCGACGCGGGCGCGCAGGGCACGATCTCAAGCA
>JAFAYS010001169.1 GCA_019240175.1 Chloroflexota bacterium
TATCGACGGCCTGCGGCAGCAGCTGAGCCAGCTCTTCGTCGCTGAACACGTCGTCAAGCGGCGCGATATACTGGCGCTCGGCCAGATCGCCGACATAGCGGCCCAGCATCAACAAAATCTGCGGCGCGGAGCCGTCGGCCACGCTCAAGCCGTAGCTGCGCAGCATGTCGCTAGCCGGCTTGGATTGGAGACTGATGCGCACATCGGGATGATTCTGCTCGTAGCTGCGCGCCAGATTATTTAGCGCGTCAAGCTTCGCGCCCGACCAGCTATGCCACAATGTGATCCGGACGATGCCCGGCTGGGTTTGTGCCCCACTCGCCGGCGAAGGACTCGTGCGCGGCTCGGCAGTGGTCGACGCGCAGGCCGAGAGCAGGCACAGAGCCGCCAGCAAGACGCAGCGAAGGAGCAGATTGAGGCGACTCATAGCACACCCGATTCCTTGACTGAACAATCGAAATTATAGCGCGCGATTGTGGTGGATTCTCAGCAAAAGAAAAACCTCTCGATTCAAACGTGAACCGAGAGGCTATTGGAGCCAACAAAGGGACTCGAACCCTTGACCTGCTGTTTACGAAACAGCTGCTCTACCAACTGAGCTATGTTGGCGACGGCGCTTATGATAACACAAGACAATCGCTTCGTCAAACCATTTGCGCTCACAGATTCACGATCATTCGCTTGGCGATCCAAAAGCCGGCTGCCGGCGCTGCATCTCGATCAGCAAGTGTAGTATGCCGGGCGTGGGGCGACACGATCGTCGCCCCGGCCAGCGCTTACTTGCGATGATGACCCGCGCCGAAATCGCCGTGAGCCCCGGCTGTCGCATCGGCCAGCGGCTTGGGCTGCGGCGGCGTTACCTCGAACGAGATCCGCGTGCCGCCAAAGCCCAGGTTCTTGAGCATCACCTTGCGCTTGAGCGCCTGGATATTCTGGGTATTCAGCACGCCCTTGGGACAATCGGTGGTGCAATTGAAGATCGTGTGGCAGCGCCAAGAGCCTTCTTCCGAGCCCGCCAGCGCCAAGCGATCGTTGGTCGCGGTGTCGCGCGTGTCGAAGGCAAAGCGATACAGCTTGGTGAGCGCGGCTGGGCCGTAGTACTCGCCGTTGTTCCATACGATCGGGCAAGCCGACGAGCAGCAGCCGCACATGATACAGAGCGTCGCGTTATCGATCTGCTCGTACTCTGCGGGCGACTGGCGGCGCTCCTTCTGCGGCGCGGGCGTGTCGTTGACCAGATACGGCATCATGGCCGCGTCCTTGGCAAAGAACGGGTCCCAATCAACCACGAGATCGCGCAGAATCGGGAAGCCGGGCAGTGGGCTAACCGACACTTCGGTCGCGCCGAGATCGCTGACGCGGGTGTTGCAGGCCAGCCGGTTGCGCCCGTTGATCAGCATGCCGCACGAGCCGCAGATCGCCGAGCGGCAGGAGCGCCGAAACGTGACGGTGCCATCCTGATACCACTTGATCTGGTGCAGCGCGTCAAGCACCGTCATGTCGCCTTCGACGTCGACGGTATACACCTGATAGCGAGGCGTCACGTCCACCTCAGGATCGAAGCGGTGAACGCGAAATCGAACTTCCATGTATAGCTCCCTAATCTAGAACCAAGAACCGGGTGCCCTCTGGGCGAAGCTAGAACCTAGACTCAAACGTTAGTAATTGTTTCTACCTTCTTAGTTCTAAGTATAGCGTTATGTTAGCTCACGGATTAGTGAGAACCAAGAACTAAGAACCTAGAACCAAGGAGAAATTTAGGTTCTAAGTTCTAGGTTCTAGGTTCTTCTAATACTTTCGTTCTTCCGGCTTGAAGCGCGGCCCTTCCGGCCCGTAGCGCACGTCCTTGTAGGTCAGCTGTGGACGGCCATCGGCTCCACGGAACGCCAGGGTGTGCTTCATCCAGTTCGCGTCGTCACGCTTCGGGAAATCGCGCCGGGCATGAGCACCGCGCGACTCTTCACGCGCCAGCGCGCCCGCCACGATGCACTCCGAGAACTCCAGCAGATGCGACAGCTCCAGCGCCTCGACTAGCTCCGTATTATAGCGGCGGCCCTTGTCGTCAAGCGAGACGCGCGCAAAGCGCTCACGCAGATCGTTGATGATGCCGAGCTGCTGCGTGAGCTTGTCGGGCTGGCGGAACACGCCCGCGTTGCCGAACATCGTCGCCTGAAGCTCCTTGCGAATATCGGCGGCGTTCTCGTTGCCGCGCCGGCTCATCAGCTCCGCGATCTCATCCTCGGCCTGCTTCTGCGCGTAGCTGGGCATTGGCGCAAGACCCGTGCCGCCTTTGGCCTCGTTGAGCAAGAAGCTGGCAATCGTCTGGCCGGTGCGGCGTCCGTAGACCGTCGCCTCAAGCAGTGAGTTGGTGCCGAGCCGATTCGCGCCGTGAACCGAGGAGCACGCACACTCGCCGGCAGCAAAGAAGCCAGCGATCACCTGATCGCGGCCATCGATCGTCGTCACCACGCGACCGTCGGCGTCGGTGGGAATGCCGCCCATCGAGTAGTGCGCCGTCGGCTGGATCGGCACCGGCTCCGTGACCGGATCGATGCCCAGGTAGTCGCGGGCCAGCTCCGTGATCTGCGGCAGCCGCTCGTCGAGCTTCTTCTTGCCGAGATGCCGCAGATCCAGCAGCACATAGTCGGCGTTGGGGCCAGCGCCACGTCCGGCCTCGATCTCGGAGTAGATCGAGCGCGAAACCACATCGCGCGGTGCCAGCTCCATGCGGCCAGGCGCGTAGCGCGACATGAAGCGCTCGCCGAGACCGTTGAGCAGATAGCCGCCCTCGCCGCGCGCGCCCTCCGACAGCAGAATGCCGTGCGAGAACAGGCCGGTCGGGTGGAACTGCACAAACTCCATATCCTCAAGCGGCAGCCCAACGCGATACGCGGCGGTAATGCCGTCGCCGGTGGAGGAGAAGGCGTTCGACGTGATCTTGAAGGCACGTCCATAGCCGCCGGTGCCGAACATCGTGGCCTTGGCGTGGATCGTCTGGATCTCACCGGTGCGAATATCCATCACCGTAATACCGCGGCTGATGTTGTCTTCGACGATCAGGCCAAGCATGTACCATTCGGGATAGACTTTGATGTTGTAGCGCACCAGCTCGCCGTAGAGCGTGTGCAGCAGCGCGTGACCGGTGCGATCAGCGGCGTAGGCGGCACGCGGGTGGGTGTGACCGCCAAAAGGTCGCTGCGCAATCCGTCCGTCGGGCAGGCGCGAGAACGGCACGCCCATATGCTCAAGCTCATAGATCGTCGGGGCGGCCTCACGGCACAAAATCTCGATCGCGTCCTGGTCGCCGATAAAATCCGCGCCTTTGACGGTATCGTACATGTGCGCCAGCCAGCTATCCTGCGGCTCGCTC
>JAFAYS010001201.1 GCA_019240175.1 Chloroflexota bacterium
AGCCTTGCTTGACGTAACTGTAGCGAATCGGGTAGCCATGACGCTCCAGGTACTCGTTCAGCGCGTAGGGCAGATCCAGCGTCGCGATCCAGAGTCGCGTCGAGCCGCTGTGCGCCACATTGCGATCGGTGAGATACGGCGTGAGCAGCGTGGCAGTCGCGCCGCAGGGCAGCGTGAGAATCTCGCCGGCGCTGGCGTCGTAAAAGGCGCTGGTGGCGTTGTCGCTCGGCAGTCGCAGCTCGACGATCCACAGGTCGGCGGGCAGATGCGTCGAAAGGTGCAGCTCGACCTGCGTGCCGTCCGCGCGCAGCGCCGGGATCGCCGCGTTCATAGTACCGCTGGTGTTGATCACGACCACGTCGCCCGCATCCAGGAAGCGCGGCAGATCCCGAAACTGCCGGTGTACCACGCGGTTGTCGGCGCGGTACGAGATCATCAGCCGGACCTCGTCGCGGGCGAGACCGCGCGCTTCGGGCGGTGCGCTAGCCTCAAGCTCCGGCGGCAAGGAATAGTCCAGGCCGCCGAAGTTCGGGATTGCCGAGGTGGGCAGGCGATGCAGCACCTCGTTTTTGCTCGAAACCGCCATCATGCCGCCACCTCCACCGCGATTGCGCGCGCCGCGTAGCGTCCGCTGGGCTGCTCGCCCTCCAACAGCGCGATCAGGCCGGGCACACTGGTCTCAGGCAGCGGGCGATCACTGATATCTTCGCCGGGAAAGGCTTCCTGATGCATCTGCGTGCGCATGTCGCCGGGATCGACGCTGAAGACGCGTAGATCGGAGTTTTCCGCTGCCAGGATCGCGGACAGCTGCTCAAGCGCGGCCTTGCTCGATCCGTAGCCGCCCCAGCCCTCGTAGGGCTCAACCGCCGCGTCGCTGGTAATGTTGAGGATGCGCGCGCCCGGCTGGAGGCTGGATCGCAGCGCCTGGATGATGCCCAGCGGCGCGATCACGTTGGCGCGATACACCTGCTCCAGCACGTCGAGCGGATAGTCGAGCAGCGCCGGCTGTGGGCTCGGCCCGAGCATCCCGGCGTTATTGACGATCGCGTCAAGTCCGCCAGCCGCCTCAGACGCCTCCGCCAGCGCCCGCCGATGCGCCGGATCGGTGACGTCGCCCGCCAGCGCGATCACCTGTGTGTGCTGGGCCAGCTCGGCGCGGGCGGCTTCCAGCGCCTCGGCTCCACGGGCATCCAGGATCAAGTTCCAGCCGCGGCGGGCCAGCTCACGCGCCAGGGCCAGGCCCAGACCACGGGAAGCACCGGTGATCAAAATCGTGCGAGTATGCGCAGACATGGTTGTATTCCTTTCAGAAGGTTTGCTTGCGATGGCTTCACTATACGCCGCAGGCCGTCGCGCCGCCTTGTGCGATAGGTCGGTTGCGGCTCGGCAAAGCGGACAGGAGTTGCGCCTGTCCAGAAGGACAGATCAAAGAACCCAGAACCCAGAACCTAGAACCTAAAAGAACCGAGAACAGAGAACAGAGAACAAAGAAGTACCGAAATTCCCCCTCGCCTGTGCCGAAGGCAACGGGAGAGGGGGATAAAGGGGGTGAGGGCCTGCTCTTAGCCTCTCGTCGCGCGGTCCAGCGCTGACAGCAGCAGCAGCTGTGGCCCACCGTTCAGCTCCTCGGCCTCGACCAGCCCGGCCTCGACGGTGATGATCGCCAGGGGATCGCCTGAGGTGACCGCGCGCTGGGCCAGATCGTGGCGCTGCACGATGCGCAGGCGGTTGAGCGTTGAGGGAAGATCCAGGGCGGGAGCCGACGCATGGTGCAGTGCGATCGGCGCGGCAAAAGCGACGCCGGTGAGCTGCTGGGCGCGTCGAGCCGCGTGGAGCAGCAGCAGGCTTTCCGCAAAATGTCGTGTTGTGAGGCGATGGCGCAGCAGGGCGCGGCTCAGCTGCTCGATCACCTCGGCACCAGGAGCGATCCCGTCGGCTGACGGCTCCACAGCGTCCAGCGCGTTAGTCGGCAGCGCGATCAGACCCAGGTGCAGCGCGGCTTCGAGCTGCTGCTCGCTCACGACCTCTGCGATCTCGACAGCGTGCTGGGCCAGCAAGAACTGCGCGGGATTGCCTGTGCTCAGCGCGCGCTCGAAAAGCCAGCGGTAGAGCTGTGGACGCGGTGTATGGGACCGGATCAGCTCGTGTAGCTCATTTGCGTCAGCTGCAGTGCCCGGCGATGGCTGCCAGCTTTGGTGCGCCGCCGCGCTGTGTCGCGCTGTGTTCAGGGCCGCGCGGTAGGCTGCTCTGGTCAAATACTGATCCAGATAAAAGGTCGCGTTGAGCGCCAGCAGCGGCCAGGGTAGCTGCGTCAGGCGACCAATCGCAGCGGCCTGCGCAATCGTGGCTTCTAGCTCTTGTAGATAGGCCGTCCGGGATGCAGCGGCTGTCGGGAGCATGGCGAGCATCGATCTCCTCCGGCTGCTAGCAAGCGTGGCCTGCGCGTTGGGCGTAGACAGTCAGCGCAATAGTGGCGGTATGCTCAAGCGTGAACATGCAAAACCTCGTTTCGTATCTTGGTTGCAGCATACCGCTCCTGCCGGCGTGGTAGCGCTGGACATTGGGCAGGTACCGACCTGTGCCAAAGGGCAGGTCACGGCACGTAACACGAGCATCACGCAGGCATCATTCTAGCTAGCTTTCGACGACATGCTATAATACGCCGGATTATTATGATACAAACGCATCCTTTTCGATTTACATTAGAGCATACTGACCCCATGACGGGCGCGCGAGCGGGGACTCTGACCACCCCGCACGGTACGATCGCGACGCCGGTGTTTATGCCGGTCGGCACGCAGGCCACGGTTAAAACGCTTTCCTCGCACGAAGTCGCCGAGCTTGGCGCGCCGATTATTCTTGGCAATACCTACCATCTTTTCTTGCGTCCCGGCAGTGATGTCGTCGCCGAGCTAGGCGGCCTGCACGGCTTTATGAACTGGAAGCGCGCGATTCTGACCGACTCGGGCGGCTTTCAGGTGTTTAGCCTCGGTGCGACCAACATCATCGACGAGGACGGCGTGACGTTTCGTTCGCACCTCGACGGCACGCTGCACCGCTTCACGCCTGAGCGCTCGATCGCGATCCAGGAGCAGCTGGGCGCAGATATCATCATGGCCTTCGACGAGTGCGCCCCTTACCCGACGACGGCGGAGTATGCGCGGGCGGCGATGGAGCGCACGCATCGCTGGCTGGAGCGCTGTGTGGCCGCCAAAACGCGCGCTGATCAGGCGCTCTTCGGGATCGTCCAGGGCAGCGTATTTGACGATTTGCGCCGGGAAAGCGCGGCCTTTATCGCGTCGCAGCCGGTGGCCGGTTTCGGCATCGGTGGTCTGAGCGTGGGCGAGCCGAAGCCCGAGATGTATGCGACGCTGGCGGCGACAACTGCCGCGCTGCCTGAGGATCGTCCACGCTACCTGATGGGCGTGGGCTCACCCGAGGATCTGCTGGAAGGCGTGGCGCGCGGTGTGGATATGTTCGATTGTGTGCAGCCGACGCGGCTGGGCCGGCATGGCGCAGCCTGGACGCCCGAAGGTCGCATCAATCTGCTGAACGCGCGCTGGGCCCGTGATGATCGTCCGATCCAGGAAGGCTGCGACTGCTACAGCTGTGCGCATCATACGCGCGCGTATATTCGCCATCTGCTGCGCGCGGAGGAGATGCTTGGCGCGCGGCTGGCCACGATCCACAATGTGCGCTTTTTGATCCGGCTGATGGAAGGCGCGCGCGAGGCGATCCGCGAGGGGCGCTACGCGGCCTATCGTGATAGCTTTTTGCAGCAGTTTCAGCCAGTGCCGGACTCGGTGCGTGCGGAGCAGCGCGCGCTGTATGGTCGCCGGAAGGAGCGCTCGTAGGCGATGCTAAAAACCGAACGTCCAGCGACTCAAACAGCTGCCCGCGCGACAAAGCGCCCGGAGCGCATCGCCTGGCTGGTGCTGTTATCGTCATTCGCGCTGTTCTGCCTACTCTTCTCCACAATCGGCGTGTATGGCTATCGCTGGTGGTCGCAGCCGACGGTGGGCGTGCTGACGGCGGAGGTCGATCAGCCGCTGGCCGTGCAGGTACAGCCCGCCGGCATGGTCCAGTCGATTGTGCTGCAGCCGGGCCAACTCAACCCAGGTGATCGCGTGATCGTGGGCAAAGCAGCGACGCCTGGACCCGCCACGACGCTACACTTCGACTCGGCGACGATCGCGCTGTGGCCTGGCTCGAATATGCTGATCGGGCGCTTCGGTCGGCAGTGGAACGACTCGACTGATGCGCGCTTCCAGCTTGAGAGCGGCCAGATGCAGGTTGAGCTAACCGGCGATGAGCTGCGTCTGGAAGTCGAGACCAGAGTGGGCACTGTGCCGATTGTGCTGCAAAGCCCTGGCCGCTATCGCATCCGTGTGCTGGACAACGACACGCCGACAACCGCCGTGGCCGAGCGGGTTGAGCAGCCGACGCTTGAGGTTGCCTCGGAGCGCGGCGCGGCGCTGGTGGGCACGACGATGGTGAATCGCGGCTACCGGCTGCTGCAAACCATCGATGGCCACCAGGAGCTGAAGCTAACCAGCTGGGATCTGCTGCGCGACGGCGATTTCCAGGAGCTGGTCGACTCGGTTTTTGGTACCACGCCGGCAGGCCAGTTGCCCTGGATCTACACGGTCAAGCCGACGGCGGAGGGCGCTGCCGACAGCGGGCTGGTAATCCCGGCCCAGCAGTGCGCGGATCCGCTGATTCGGACCGGCTGCCAGCAGCCGTATGTGCGGCTGGTGCGGCGCGGCGGCAACGATAAAGGCTTTCTCACGGCGATCGCGCAGCAGGTGCAGGCCGATGTGGCCTCCTACCAGCAGCTGCGCTTGAAAGCTGATCTCAAGATTGTGTATCAGTCGTTGAGCAAGGCCGGCCAATCCGGCACCGAGTGCCCACTGCTGATTCGCGTCGTGTATACTAACCATGTGGCGGAAAGTTTACATAAAGATTTCTGCTACTGGGCGTTTGATTATCCTGACAAGCCCGGCGTGATTTCCAATGAGCCGCACATCGAGACCGATCAGCTCGTGCCGAATACCTGGCGCTCGATCGACATCGATCTCAAGCAGGAATTGGAACATCTTGTTAAAATTCAAGAGATCTCGTTTCAGGCCAACGGCCACGATTACGAGTCGCATGTTCGTGGCGCGCAGCTTGTCGGCGAAGGACTCGTCGATATCAACGCGCGCTAAAGCGGCAATTGGGCCGTGTTCTGGGATCATTCCCGACATTTATTGTTAAGGCAGAATGTCGCGCAGCTTAATTTCCAGTTAATCGGATCTTGATCTTTTTTCGATCCGGAGCGTAACCAAGCTGGGATCAGCGACGTTTAGCCTAATATACTCAACCCACATGCAGGAGGGGATTCGTGAAGAAGATTTGTGTCGTCGGCACCGGGTACGTTGGTCTGGTGACTGGCGTTTGCTTTGCAGATTTGGGTAATGATGTGACGTGCATCGAGATCGACCAGCGCAAGCTCGACACGCTGCGCTCGGGCAAAACGCCGATCTACGAGCCGGGCCTGGAAGAGCTGCTCAAGCGCAGCCTCGACGCGGGCCGTCTGCACTTCACCGACAACTACGATCTCGGTGTTCCCGAGGCCGACTATGTGTTTATCACCGTCGGCACGCCTATGAATCACGACGGCTCGGCGGATATGCAGTATGTTGAGGCCGCCGCAAAGTCGATCGGCAAGGCATTGCGCAAGCCAACGATCATTATCGATAAGTCCACGGTTCCGGTTGGCACAGGCGATTGGGTCACCGATCTGATCGCGCAGGAGGCGGGCGATATTTCGTTCTCCGTGGTGTCGAATCCTGAGTTCCTGCGCGAAGGCTCAGCCGTCAGCGATTTTAACAAGCCGGATCGCATTGTGCTGGGCTCGCTCGATCGCGAGGCTGCTGAGCAGGTTGCCGTGCTGCACGAGCCGCTGCAAGCGTCGATCATCATCACCGATCTGCGCACCGCCGAGATGATTAAGTACGCCTCGAACGCCTTCCTGGCAACGCGTATCAGCTTCAT
>JAFAYS010000036.1 GCA_019240175.1 Chloroflexota bacterium
GCCGAGGTGGGCGCGTAGCCGGTCGTATGGAAGGAAATGCAATGCTGACGCTGATTCACAGCGGTGAGGTGTACACGCCCGAGCCGATCGGCGTGCAATCGCTGCTGCTGGCGGGCGACACGATCCTCAAGATCGGCGCAATCGATCCGCAGACGGTGCGCGCGCTGGGCGTGCCCTGCCTCACGATCGACGCGTCAGGCTGTGTGGTCACGCCGGGCCTGATCGATCCGCACGAGCATCTGATCGGCGCAGGCGGCGAGGAAGGCTTTGATACGCGGCTGCCCGAAGTGGCGCTATCAGAGATCGTCGGTGCGGGCATTACAACTGTGGTCGGTTGTCTCGGCACCGACATGACCAGCCGGCATCTCAGCACATTGGTGGCCAAGGTGCAGCAGCTTGAGGCACAGGGCTTGAGCGCCTACATGTACACCGGCGGCTACGCGCTGCCGCCGCAAACCTTGACCGGCACTGTTACCGACGATCTCGTGCTGATCGCCAGTGTGATCGGCGTGGGCGAGTTTGCGATCGCCGATCCGCGCTGCTCCGAGCCGACACCGTATGAGCTGGCGCGGCTGGTCTCGCAGGGCCGGGCCGGCGGCATGCTCAGCGGCAAGGCCGGCATCACGCATTTTCATGTTGGGCCAGGCAAGAAGCGGCTATCGCTGCTCAGGACGCTGATCGAAGACCACGAAGTCCCGATCGAGTCGTTCTATCCCACGCATATCAACCGCAGCGAAGAGCTGATGGACGAGGCGATCGAGCTGGCGCGGCGCGGCGCGTTCGTGGATATCGATACTGTGGACGACGATCTGGCGCAGTGGCTGGGCTATTACCGCGAGCACGA
This sequence comes from Chloroflexota bacterium, assembly GCA_019240175.1. Classification (GTDB taxonomy): domain Bacteria; phylum Chloroflexota; class Chloroflexia; order Chloroflexales; family Kallotenuaceae; genus LB3-1. Next base: position 845 of record JAFAYS010000036.1, read on the forward strand.
CGGCCCGCTGGATCAGCTGACCGTCTCGTCGGACGCGCACACCAAGAACGGTAGTCCGGCCAAGCTGCGCCGCAACCTGATCGGCTTGATCCGCGAGCACGGCTGGACGCTCGCCGAAGTGTTGCCGCTGGCGACACGCAATCCGGCGGCGGTGCTCAAGCTCACACGTAAGGGCCGGCTCCAGCCTGGTTTGGATGCGGATCTCCAGATTCTGCGCCGCGACAGCCTGGATCTGGTGCATCTTTTTGCGCGTGGGCGGCAGCTGCTCAAAGATGGGCAGCTCGTCGTGCAGGACGCTCAAGTAGAAGAGGGTGGCTAAGGCCGCTAGCGATAAAGACGTTCAAGATTCGTGCACAAGGGAGTAGGACGATGACGAATCAGCCAAAAGGCACGCTGATCATTATTGGTGGCCATGAAGATAAAGAAGGCGATCGCGCGATCCTCACAGAAGTCGCGCGGCGAGCACGCCAGGACTCGGGGCGGATTGTGATCATCACGGTCGCCTCACAGGAGCCGGAGGAGCTGGCGAAAGATTATCAGAAAGTGTTTGGCGAGCTTGGTGTCAAGCAGGTCGATGTGCTGGATATTCGGGAGCGACAGGAAGCCTACGACGAAGCGAATATCGAGAAGATTCTCGGCGCGCGTGTGGTGTTTTTCACCGGCGGCGATCAGCTGCGCATCACCAGCCAGATCGGCGACTCGGATATGTTCAAATGCTTGCGCGAGCTGTATTACGACGGCGGCACGATCGTCGGTACCTCGGCGGGAGCGGCGGCCATGCCCGAGACGATGCTGATCGGCGGTGCGGGTGATCCATCCAATCGAGTCTCGGCGCTGTCGATGGCTCCCGGCCTGGCCTTTGCGCATAATGTCGTGATCGACTCGCACTTTGCCGAGCGTGGCCGCATGGGACGGCTGCTGGGCGCGGTGGTGCAGAATCCGCGCAATCTTGGCATCGGCATCGACGAAGATACCGCGATTGTGTTGGAGCGCGACGATTGCTTCTGGGTCGAGGGCTCGGGCGCGGTGTATATCGTGGACGGCCAGCGCATCAGCTACTCAAGTCTCTCGGAAGAAAATCCCGAGGGCGTGGTCAGCATCGACGATGTGACGCTGCATGTGCTTGGCAAAGGCGATCAGTTCGATCTCCACAAGCGCCGCCCGATCCGCGACGGACAAGTCGAGTAGCCACGCCGACATATGCAGAGCCGTCAGCCTAGCGCTGGCGGCTTTGTTGTGCCCACGAGTTATCTGCCGGCGACAAGTAGAAAATGACCTCCTGGTGGTCCGATACACCAGGAGGTCTGAGGATTCGTCACCCTGAGCGTGATGTGAATGGTGAGACACGGTGACGAATTTTGGCTTAGCCGCAGATGGTACGTCCGCTGGTGTGCGTCAGGCAGTTCGGCAGTGCGGCGCGTGGAACAAAGCCCCAGATGCCGTGCGTGACGTCGTTGACCAGCACCGCGTGCCGATCCTTGGTCACGTAGCGCCAGCCGACGCGCACCGAGCTGTTGATCGTGATGTTGGCGTACTGGTAGCCGAAGTTGCCGTTGCTGTAGTTGCCGTACAGGCCCCAGTTGCCGGCATTGACCGGCACCACTGTGCTGTGATCGCCGCTGCAGGTATCGCCGCTTGTGCCGCAGTCGTTGACCTGATAGGCGTAGTTCGCCAGCAGATGGTTGCGTGAGTCGGCTCCACCGCCGCCGGTGTATTTGGGATTCGGGCAGCTTGGCTCGGAGTGGCCAGACTCGCGGCTGCCCAGGTAATCGCCCTGAATCCAGCCGCACAGATTCGTCGTGCCGTAGGCGTAGCCCCACTGCCAGAAGCCATCGAAGGTATCTTTGAGGTAGAAGCCATCCGAGATAGTCTTGCCGGCGACATAGGGCGTGTTCTTGCCAAAGACCGTGCCGATCACAAAGCCGCCGTGGTTCATGCGCACATACATGTTCTGCAGGCTATCCTGTGTGCGATAAAAGCCGGGCGTTCCAGGCGCGGCCTGGCTCACGCTGACGGTGAGCATCAGTAGCGCCAGGCACAGCAATATTTTTCGTGGCAGCTTGATCATTGTTGCTCCTTATAGCTGGACAATGTACAACCTACTTTTGAGCGTAACCAGGAAGGGAACCGAGCAAAAATATCTTGGGCGCGCCTCCTCACGAAACCGGGCGGCACACCGACAGCCAGGCCGATGCACAACGTGGAATGGATCGATGGGCGTGGACGGCTTTAAAGCTCGCTCATCGTCGCCGCGTCAAGAACATCTGCGCGGGTTGATCGTGGCCGCTGGTGCTAGGACTTGGTTGTTCAGGAGTCGATCGATTCAGGGGGGAATGCATATCGATCTACGCAGCGATTCTATCAAGAAGGTCTTAAAAAAATCTGTATAACCTGTTCATTGGTCTCCAAAAGATCTTGAAAATTTAAAAGTGTTAAAAACAATGATACACGCTGGTTCTATCGCTGCAACACGTACTGGCACGCTGTTTGCTGAATGAAGGAACTGCATTTTCCGTCGGAAGCAGAGTAAGTAGAAGCGACCCTGGTTGACCACGATCGCTGCCGGCTGATCGTCCCTGGTACACGCACAACAAGCTGAAGCGGTAACCAGCCTCTAGCACCGCTTTGGTAACACCTGGCATGCGTGAGATTCTGAGAGGAGGAAGGCCAGCCGATCGGCTCCATTCAGGGCACCTGCTTCTCGACAACCGGCGATTCAGGCACGAAGTTCTTAGCGTTGACAAACCAAGACGTAGAACGAACTACGAAAGGATGCGACGATGAAGCCATCTACGTACAGCCGCTGGTGGCGGGGTATGGCTCTGCTCACGTTGATGAGTCTCCTGGCTGCTTGTGGCGGCACCGATGCGGGTCAGCCCGCAGCCTCAGGTGCTGCGAGCCCGGCGGCATCCGGCGCTGCAAGTCCTGCGGCATCCGGCGCTGCGAGCCCAGCAGGATCAGCCGGTGGCGAGACCGGCAGCGGCCCCAAGCTCAACCCCGATGTATCCGGCACCGTCAACTTCTGGCATTTCTGGGGCTCTCCCGTTCGTCGTAACGCGATCCGCCGCGTGATCGCCATCTGCAATCAGAAACTTCCGAATATCAAGGTCAGCGAAACCTTCAAGCCCTTTGGCGACATCTGGACGGCCAATATTGCGGCAGTGGCAGCTGGCTCCGGCATGCCCGATGTGATCGTCGAGGATCGACCGCAGCTGCCGCTGCGCGCCAAGGATCAGGTTGACGAGAACTTGCAGGAGCTGGCGACACGCGACGGCATTGACGGCAGCGCGTTCTGGCCGTTCACCTGGCAGCAAACGCTGTATGAAGATCAGACCTATGGCATTCCCTACGAGACCGACGTGCGCGTGCTCTACTGGAACAAGAATGCCTTCAAAGAGGTCGGTCTTGATCCGGAGAAGCCGCCGACAACCTGGGCCGAGGTTGAGCAGTATGCCGACAAGCTGGACAAGAAGAACGAAGACGGCAGCTATGCCCGCATTGGCTTCCACCCTGAGCTGAACGCGCGCACCGAGGCCTTCGGCTACACCAACGGCGTAGAGTGGATCAGCCAGGACGGCAAGCCGCAGGTCAACAGCGCCGAGGCCGTCGCGACGGTTGAGTGGGTCAAGAAGTGGGTCGATCGCTACGGTGGCTGGGAGAACTTCCAGAAGTTCCGTGGTGGCTTTGCCGCGCCGCCGCAAGACGCGTTTATGTCGGGCAAAGTCGCGATGTTCACCGACATCAACGGCTACACCTCGCAGCTGGACTTCTACCGCCCGCGTGTAACCAACGCCGAGGGCAATCAGGAAGAGATGACCTGGGGCGTGAGCTATCTGCCCTACAACAAGGAGCAGGGCTCGACCAGCGGCGGCTTTGCGCTGTCGATCCCGCGCGGTGCGCCGAACAAGGATGCCGCCTGGGAATTCATCAAGTGCGCGACCGGCCCTGAGGCGCAGGCTTCCTGGGCGCGCGACACCTACGCCATGCCCGCGAATGAGGCAGCCGCCAAAGATCCGATCCTGGCCGCCGATCCGCGCTGGCAGTTCTTTGTCGAGGCGATGGATCACACCAGCGGTGGCGTGTTCCTCCCTGAGTATCCCAACTGGAAAGAGCAGCTTGAGCAGCGCTTCGAGAAGATTTGGACCGGCGAGCTTGAGCCCAAGGCGGCGCTCGACGAGGCCCAGGCGGCGATCGAGGCGCAAGTCAATAAATAACGAGGTAGCGCCAGGGACGAGGCGATCCACGGTCTCGTCCCGCCTCCGGCTTCCGAAAGGAGAACTCGATGGCTCAAGCGATCCAGCGTCAGGGTGTGGCGACGCGCAGAAGCTTTTGGCGACCCGCGACGCGCGAGGCGGTCACCGGCTGGCTTTTTGCGCTGCCCTGGATCATCGGCTTTATCGTCTTTACGCTGGGCCCGATGGTCTTTTCGCTCTACACCAGCTTCACGAGCTACAACATTACCACGTCGCCGGTCTGGGTCGGCACCGAGAACTACCAGGCGATCTTTAACGATCCGCGCTTCTACATCAGCCTGCGCAACACGTTCTGGATGGTTGCCGTCAAGATTCCGGTCGTGGTAGTTGCGTCGATCGCGATTGCGTTGCTGCTGAACATGGATCTGCCCGGTGCCAGGACTTTCCGCGCGATCTTCTACCTGCCGAACGTGCTGGCCGGCGTGGCGGCGATCTTTCTTTGGCGCTGGATTCTGGCCGCCGATGGCCTGTTCAATCGCGGATTGGCGCTGCTCGGCATTCCTGGCCCGGCCTGGTTTTACGATCCGGCCTGGACCAAGCCCGGGATTGTGGTGATGGGCATGTGGTGGATCGGCGGCAATATTCTGATCTATCTGGCCAGCCTCAAAGCCATTCCCGCGCAGCTCTACGAGGCCGCCGCGATCGATGGCGCGACGGGTTGGAGCAAGACGCGCTACATCACGCTGCCGATGCTCTCGCCGACGATCTTTTTTCAGGTGGTGACGGGCATCATCGGCGCGTTCCAGATTTTCACCACGGCCTATATTATCTCGGGCCAGAACGGCGAAGATGTCGGCAAGGGCGGTCCCGGCCAATCGCTGCTCTTCTATGTGCTGTATCTGTACAATCGCGCCTTCGGCAAATCCGGGCCGGGCGGCTTTCAGATGGGCTATGCCTCGGCAATGGCCTGGATTTTGTTTGTGATCATTCTGGCAATCACGCTGCTCCAGCTATGGCTTGCGCGTCGCTGGGTCTACTACGAATCAGAACAGCAGTAGGAGGTAGCCCATGGCTGTTGTTGTTGAACAAACTCCACGCGGGGACGCGCTGCGCCAGGATTCGCGCCGCCGCTGGCGCAGGCTCTCGATCGGCGAGATTCTCGCGCTGCTGCTGCTGCTGGGGCTCAGCTTCTTGTTTCTGGTGCCGTTCTTCTGGATGCTCTCGACCTCGCTCAAGGATGTGCGCGATCTTTTCGATTCGCGCTGGATTCCGTCGCGGCTGGCCTGGGAGAATTATACAGATGCGTTTAGCTTCGGTATGTGGCGGCGCTGGACGCTGAACACGGTGATCATTACAGCGGTCGCGATGCTGGGCACGCTGCTCTCGACCTCGCTGGTGGCCTACTCGTTCGCGCGCTTGCGCTGGCCAGGCCGTGATCTGCTCTTCTCGCTGGTGCTGGCGACGATGATGCTGCCTGGCATTGTGACGATGATCCCGCAGTTTATTTTGTTCTCGAAGCTGCCCGCGTTCGGCTTTCAGGGCTCGCGCGTCTGGATCGATACGTTTCTGCCGCTCACGGTGCCGGCCTTCACCGGCAACGCGTTCTATATTTTTCTGCTGCGCCAGTTCATGCGCGGCATTCCGATGGAGCTGTCCGAGGCCGCCAGGATCGACGGCGCGTCTGAGCTGCGCATCTGGTGGAGCATCGTGATGCCGCTGACCAAGCCCGCGCTGGCCGCGATCGCGATCTTTACGTTCCAGTTTACCTGGGAAGATTTTATCGGCCCGCTGCTTTATCTCCAGCGTGAGGAGCTGTACACCTTGCAGCTCGGGCTGCGCCAGTTCGAGTTTGCGGCGGGAGGCGCTCCTGCGTGGAACTGGCTGATGGCCGCCAGCCTGGTGGTTATGACGCCGGTCGTGATCATCTTCTTGCTCTTCCAACGCTATTTCATTGAGGGCGTGACGCTGACGGGAATGGCAGGGAGATAAAAAGAACAAAAGAACAAAGAAACAAAAGAACAAAACAATAGCATCAAAACCTTTGTTCCCTTGTTCGCTTGTTCCTTTGTTCGTTCATAAGGGGTGAGGGCCAAGCCAAGAACAAAATGAGAGCATCGAAACTCCTTTGTTCCCTTGTTCCCTTGTTCGCCTTCAGGCTTCTAGCGGCACGAAGCTTGCGGTCGCTAGGCGGAGATGAGCTAAGGAGGAAGCTTGTATGACGCACCATGATACACACGGCCACGACGACGATCAGACCGAAGGCGCGCCCGGCAAGCCGAGCCAGGCCGAGGGCGAGCGCAACCCCGGCGCGCAGAACGATCAAACGCAGTCGCCGGGTGGCAAGCCAAGCCAGGCCGAGGGCGATCGTGAGACCGTCGAGGAAGATCTGAATCGATCCTAGCGTCGCGCGGCCCTGAGCGCTGTGGTACAGAATCCAGGCACAACAATGCCCCTGCTTATTCGGCAGGGGCATTTTGCTACATGAAAAACCTGCTAGATCAGCTGCATCACCGCGCGATCGATGACCATGCCGGCGAACAGCAGCGCCAGATACAGCAGCGAGTACTTGTATAGCTTCCAGGCCGTGCCGGTGCCGGGCGTGCGGAACAAGATGTAGGCATCGCGTAAAAAGATCAGGCCCAGCAGCGTCGCGATCACGAGGTAGACCGGGCCAGCCAGCCCCAGCGGCGTGAGCACCAGCGTCAGCGCGATCATTAGCAGCGTGTAAAGCAGGATCTGCCACTTGGTCTCGGCCTCGCCGCGCACCACCGGCAGCATCGGAATACCGGCGCGCGCATACTCAGTGCTGCGCAGCAGCGCCAGCGCCCAGAAGTGCGGCGGCGTCCAGTAGAAAATGATCGCAAAGAGCAGCAGTGCTTCGACGCCGAGATTGCCGCGTACGGCAGCCCAGCCGACCAGCGGCGGGATTGCGCCAGCCGCGCCGCCGATCACGATATTTTGCGGCGAGGTGCGCTTGAGCCAGCGCGTATAGATCACCACGTAGTAGAGCGTGCCGATCATCGCCAGGACTGCCGCCAGCAGATTGGCCGCCAGATACAGCACAACAAACGCGATCAGATTCAGCACCAGGCCAAACACCAGCGCGTGGTGCGGCTGCATGCGATCATTGGGGATCGGGCGCTGTTTAGTTCTTGACATAATTGCATCGACATCGCGATCCATGTACATGTTGATCGCGCCCGCGCCGCCAGCCGCCAGCGCTCCGCCGACGAGCGTCCAGACAATCAAGTTAATAAAGCCCAGCAGCGATTGCTGGCCCTGGTAGGCGATCAGCATCGGCACCAGTGTTGTCAGCAGCAGCAGCGAAATGATTCGCGGCTTGGTGAGCGTCACGTAATCTTTAACGACTCCACGCCAGCCTAACGTAGGGCTGTTCATCTACCTCTCCTCAAACAAACGTGGCGAACCACAGGATGGATTGATCATTTGACAACACGAGTGATATTCAATGTGTCGCGTAGTATAACGCCGATCGTACGATACAGACAAGGCCGGCCTGGATGATTCGCGCGTGCCGTGCTGATCGCGGGTGGTGCGTACATAATCCTAAAAATTCTTCTATAGCGTATTGAACCGGGCGTAGCTCGTCAACCAGGTTAAGGAGGGATTTTGCGGCTCGGTTCAAGGCCGGAGTCATAGCTCAGATTGGCGCGGTTGAAACTATTGATTAGAATCGATGGGCTGCGCGCCGTCTTTATGCTACCATGTACGCTAACCAGCGATCTGTGCTGCCGATAATCTTTAATTCTACACTTTCACCATACGCCACAAGGAGCAACGGATGAACGAGCCAACCACAAAGGCCGAGCTGCTCGCGCTGATCAACACCGAGCACGATCGTCTCACCGCGACGCTGAGCGGGCTGACGGATGACCAGCTGACGCAGCCCGGCGTCGAGAGCGAGTGGTCGGTCAAAGATGTGCTGGCGCATGTCACCTGGTGGGAGCAGTGGATGGTCCAGAAGCTCGACGCGCTGGCGCGTGGCGATAAAATCCCGCGTTTGCTGCGGCCCGACGAAGATCAAGACACCGGGCTGGCGCGCTTGAACAGCGATATTTTCGCCACCACCCGCGATCGTTCGCTGGCCGAGGTACGCGCAGACTTCGACCGCTCGTTTGAGCAGGCGCTGGCAGCGGTGACCGCCCTGCCCGAGCACGAGATCTTCGATGCGCAGGGCTTGGGCGGCGGCTTGAACGAAGCACCGCTGCACCTGATCGCGTCAGATACCTACGAGCACTACGCCGAGCACAGCGACACGATCCGCCGCTGGCTCGACACTGTTCACAACGCGGAGAATTGACCGCTTCATTTTGCGCGAGCGTCTGCTCGGACAGGGTAGCGGGCGCTCTAAGGAACAACACATGCAACTTCGGCGATTTGCTTCGTACTGCTGGGCGGTTCTCGCCTACAATCTCGGGATTATTTTGTGGGGCGCGTATGTGCGCGCGTCCGGCTCGGGTGCCGGCTGCGGCAGCCACTGGCCTTTGTGCAACGGCCAGATCATTCCGCGCAATCCGCAGATCGAAACCGTGATCGAATTTACCCACCGCCTGAGCAGCGGCGCTGCGCTGATCATGATCGCGGTGATGCTCGTCTGGGCGTTTCGGGCCTACCCCAAAGGTCATGTGGTGCGTTTGGGCGCGGGGCTTTCCAGCTTTTTTATCATCACCGAGGCGCTGGTCGGCGCGGGATTAGTGCTGTTTGAGCTGGTGGCGGATAATGCCTCGATCGCGCGGGCGCTCTTCATGGCGGTCCATCTGGCCAATACCTTTTTGCTGCTGGGCGCGCTCACGCTGACGGCCTGGTGGGCGTCCGGTGGTGTGGCGCTTCGGCTGCGCGGCCAGGGATCGGCGCTCGTGCTGCTTGTGCTGGGACTGGTGGGAATGCTGGTGCTGGGCGTTAGCGGCGCGGTGACCGCACTTGGCGATACGCTGTATCCCGCCTCGTCGTTGGCTGAGGGCTTGCGCCAGGATCTATCGCCGACCGCGCATTTTCTGATCCGCCTGCGCGTGCTGCACCCGACGATCGCGATCGGTATGGGCTTGTATCTCGTTTTTGCGGCGAGCTGCATCAGCGTGCTGCGTCCCGACGCGCAGACCAAGCGCTTTGCGCGTGGCATCGTCGTGCTCTTTCTGATCCAGCTGGGCGTTGGCGCGCTGAATGTGTTTCTGCTCGCGCCGATCCCGATGCAGTTGGTGCATCTGCTGCTGGCCGACTTCGTCTGGATTACGCTGATCTTGCTCTCGGCCTCCGCTTTTGCCGAGCGTCCAGTCGAAGAATCGCTGCTTCAGCCGCTGCCGCAGCCCGAGCACGCGCTTTAGTCTTCGTCAAACTCGTTCTGATCGGCTGATGGTGACGCGCCCAACTGCCGAATCAGATTCAGCGCGGGATCGACCTCGATCTCGCCGTACTCCGGGAAATCGATCAACACCTGTTCGCGCCCATCGACGATACTGCTCGCGCGCACGGTGCCGATGCCATAGGGCAAACACTGCACCCGCTCGCCAATATGAAACCTCAGCTCGACCGGCTCTGTTTGGGCCGGTCGTTCGCTGCGCGGCGTGGTAGCTGGACGCTGGCTAGCTTCGCGCTCTTCGCGCAGTCGCCGCATCCGAGCGATCATCGCGTTGACGTCGGCCTCGGGCTCGGGCGCGGCAGGCTTGGGCGACACAGGCGGCGCTTTGCGAGTGTCACGCGGTGGCGGCTCCTGGCGCTCTGGTCGATGCGGTCGCTGATCCTGCTGATCGCGGCGAGTGTTCGTGAGATCTGCGCGCCGTGGCGGATTCGTAGGTGGCTGGTTTTGCGCTCCGCGTGATTGATTGGCGGGCGGCTGGTTTTGCGCTCCGCGTGGCGGATACGTTCGCTGCCGATCGGCTGGTGGTGGCGTTGGCTGCTCACGGCGCGGCGCAGGGGGCGTGGGGTTCTGACGGCTCGGTGTGCGCTGCGCGAATGGTCGCTGTGGCTCCTTGCGTTGGTACGGCGGACGATTCGGCGGGCTGGTAGCCGGACGCTGCGATGGCGGTTGCTCCCGTCGTGCCGGGTAGCGCTCGACTGGCAGCTCGTCTTCGTCTTCCTCCGCGTTAATATTAATCAGCTCATCAGCGACGATCTCAGGCTCTGATCGGCGCGGCACAGGATTTCTGCTCCGCGGTGTGTCGAGCGGCGCTACGGGTTCTTTGCGCGATGTCGGCACCGGCGGCTCGGAGTACCGCGCGGGCTGTTCCTCGACGAAGGCTGCTTCCTCGTCCTCTTCTTCATCATCCAGCGGCGGCAGCAGATCATCGATCGAATATTGGGCAGTGATCCGGCGACGCGGCGTTGGCTCATGTGGCCGGCGGATTGGGAGATTCGTAGGTAGCTCAGGCTGCTGGCTGGCTGGCGGCGCAGCACCGGTTTCTTCGTCCGCTACGCCTTGATCCTGTGTAGCTGTGACGGCCTCGTCTGGCTGATCGTCGCGGCTGGCTGGCTGCGGGACAGGCAGCTCTTCCGGCTCTTCCTGGTCCAGCCCCAATCGATCGACGATGCTGGGCCTACGCTCGGCAATCGGGCGCGGCTGAAGCGGCAGCTCCTCAATCTCGGCAGGCGCCGGCTCAACCTCGACCACCGGCTCAGGTTTTGGCTCTGCCGCAGCTGGCACGTTCTCAACAATCGTCGGGGCTTCTGGTGCGCCGGTTGTTGTGGAAACGTCCTCGACTACGGGCAAAGTTTCTGGCTGAGCTGTCGGCGCTGGCACGTCCTCGATCACGGGCGTGCTTTCTACCTTAGCGGCTGGCGTGACGATCACTTTGACGGCCTCAGGTTGAGCTTGGGGCTGTGCTATGCTGGCTGGGGCCGCTGCCGGACTTTGTGATTCATGCTTGGTTGCTTGTGGCATCGCTGGCCTGGCCTGGGGCTGCTCCGCCGGCGTAGCGATCGGCTCGGGCGCTTCATAGCGTCGCGTGTTGGCGGGCGTGACAGCAGGTTTGGCTGGCGGCACAGGTACCTGCGCTGCGTTATAGATCGCTGCTCGGTGCTCGGGTGGAGGCGCAGGCGCTTGACGCACAACCTGCGGCTCGGCTGCTGCGGGCGCTGGCGTGGTTGGCTTGTTCGTCGCGTTGCTTACCGGTTGCTCCACACGACGCGGTGCTTCTGCTGGCCGCTGCGAGATCACCGGAGGCGGCGTGGCTGGCTTTGGCTGCGCTGGTGCTGGACGGACTGGTTGCACTGATGGTTGTTCAGAACGTACCGGCACGGGCGCTCGCTGGCCGTTGCTAGGGACGGCAGGTTTGGGCGGCTGCGGCACGGGCGTCGACTCACGAGTTGGCACGGCAGGCTTAGGTTGGGGTGCCGACTCACGAGTTGGCGCAATGGGCCTGGGTTGTGGTGCCGACTCACGAGCTGGCGCGGCGGGCTTGGGCTGCTGCGGCACGGGCGTCGACTCACGAGTTGGCGCAATGGGCCTGGGTTGTGGTGCCGACTCACGAGCTGGCGCGGCGGGCTTGGGCGGCTGCGGCACGGGCGTCGACTCACGAGCTGGCGCGGCGGGCTTGGGCGGCTGCGGCACGGGCGTCGACTCGCGAGCAGGTGCGGCGGGCTTGGTTGGTTCACGAATTGGCTCAGCAGGCGACTGTGTTCGCGCCGGCACAGCTGTTGGCTTGACTTGCTCAGTAGACGCAGGAGTTGGAGCAGCAGACTGCAATTTTGCTTGTGCAGGCGCTGGCGCTGGTGGTACCGGGGTTGGTGCAGTGACCTGTGGCTTCGCTTGTGCAGGCGCTGGCGTAGGTGGCTGTGTTTTAGCCGGCTCGGCAGGCGTTGAAGCGCGGACTTGTGGCACTTCGGTGCGCTCCGCTACGCCGTTGGATCGCGCTGGTGGCTGGGCTTTGGGCAGCTGGGTCGGCAAACGTGGCGTGGAGGAAGCTTGCTCTGCACGTACCGGTACGGGCACTTTAGCTGGCGCAGCAGGTGTGGCTGGTAGCTGCGCTCTCGATGCCTCGGCTGGTTGGCTCTCCGGCTGCTTCTCGTGCTGCTGCTCCTGGATCGGCTCCGGCTCTGACACGCGGCCATACAGCCCATTGAGCCAAACTAGCTCTGCCGCTGCCAGACGTTTGTACAACGGTCGTATCCGGCAGGACTGAGCGATCTGCGATGCCAGCTCGATCAGCATTTCGAACTCGTGGTAGATGCAGTCGATGATTCCCACGCCGCCCGGCTCGACTTCGATCAGATATAGCCGCCGCTGCTCGGCGTCGTAGGTTACCGCGAGTGATGCCGGTGGTGCCAGCGCGACGATCGGCAGCGCCTGAGCGATCGTCCAGCCGATGGCCTGTGGATCGGTGATCGGTTCGGTCAGCGGCAGCCAGCACGCAGCGGCCAGCCATTCGGTTTGTGGTGCGTCGGTGGGCAGCCGGCGCTCGGTGGTGTCAGGTCTCAGCTCCCGCAGTCCAACGATCCGCTGCGAGGCCCAGACCTTGCCTTTGAGCAGATCATTGGTCTGCTTGCCAAAGCGAATCGTACGTGCGGCCAGCTCCTCACGAACCCGAACTGTCATCTCCGACAGCACCACGGTCGCGCGCTGGATTGGATCGGGCGCAAGCTGCACCACAAGGCCGCTTGCATCACGGCCAGCGATCTGTAAGCCGGGCTCAAAAACTTGTCTTTCCAGCAGGCAACGATCTTGCAGCGCCGGCGGAATCGTCGCGATCGGCTCGCCAGCCGGGCTAAGAATCGTGAGCGGTTCGCCGCCAATGGCCTGTGGATCGAGCTCGGCGTAGGGCTCGTCGATGTCGGGCGCGCTCTGCCACAGATCGCCGCTCGGCAGCGGCTGCAGCACATTCTTTTTGATCAGCCGGTCGCGCAGCTCGCGCACAGCCCAGCGATCGATCTCGGCCTCTTCCAGGGGATGCTCAACGGCGGCACACGTCAGCTGAGGCGCGACAACATACGGATTATGAGTTGCCAGCGGCCACTGCGGCAGCGCGCTGAGCAGCAAGTCGGGCTGAGCCGCGAACAGCAGCTCGTGTGGCTCATCGCCGGCTAGCAAGATCAGCAGCCTATAGCCCGAGCGCAGCAGCTGCTGACGATCGTCGATGGCACGTGGTACACCGGCCACTATCGCGACGCGGGCCTCATCCGGCAGGGCGATGCCGCGCTCGGCGGCCTGCGTTCGAAGCTGGATCGTCTCGGCCTCATCGCGGCCAAACACCGTGATCGCCAGGTGCCGCGCGCTGAGCTGCTCGGCAAGCTGGATCAGCGTCGCCCCACGGTCGCTGCCGCAGCGCCATAGGGCGATCAGCACGCTATGACTGGGACCGTCGGGCGCGGCGACGACGTGCATCGGGCGATCAAGCAGGCGGTTGAGCGTCGCGCCGACATCGGCGACCGAGGCCAGCGAGCTTAAGATTTGGAGCGGCGCATGGGTAGCCAGCCGCTCGACGCGGCGCAGCAGCCAGTGGAGATGCCCGGCCTCCGCGCCGGTGTAGCGGTGCAGCTGCGGCATCGCGACGAAGCGCAGCTGCGGCCACAGCCAGCGCCAGGCCCGGTCGTGGTAGCGCAGCACCCGGCGATGGAGATCGGATGGCGTTGTAAGAATCAGTTGTGCCTGAGCAATGCGACCACCTGGGTGGCTCGCGTCCAGCCAGCGGACGCCAGTAGCCTCAGCGAGCGCGATCAGCTGCTGGCGGAACGAGGGCTCGTTGGGCGGCATCAGCGCCAGCATAGCGGGCTGCGGCGGACGCGTAAGCTGGCCCAACAGCAGCAGCAGCAGATCGTCGTGGGGCGATGCGCCGTGGCCCATCAGCGCGACTGAGCGCTGCGTCTGCGCGGCGGAAAGCGCCAGCGCATGATGGCCGAGCGTTTTGCGGCCAACCAGGCGCACCCACGCCGCGACGATCGCAGGTGGCAGCGGCAGCGAGAGCGGCGAGTCGGTAACGGCGGGCAGCATCACAGGCCCCGCCAAGGCGTTATCGCCATCCGGCGCGGCGCGCTCTCCGAGATGCCGTAGCAGATCGATCACCGTCGCCATGTTTCAGCCTGCTGCGAAGCCCTCCTGTTGCGGAGTATAGCACACTGGCGCGAGAACAGCAGAAAAACCGGCTGTGTAGCGCAGAGATTCCTGGATAGATCAACCTGTGGAAGCAGGCGCGTCTGAGTATTGTTTAGGGATAGCGTAGGCATGATTTCAAACAAGACGGTCAGAGTGCTGAGGAGAATGTTGAGACGGAACACAGAATACTCCTAGGAGTTTGCACGTGTGGCAATCATGAGATAGGTTGTCGTGCGGGCTGGCTCTTGACCAACGGCGGCGTAATCACCGACCGTGTACGCGATGTGGCGATGGTTGGGCGACCACAGCGCAGCACTGATGCCATCCGTGCTCGTGAATGGCGGGACGAGTTCGATACTCTCCGACCCACCCGGTTGGACAAGATAGGCTTGAAACGGCCCTGTGCCACCGCCATTGGTCGAGTACACGAGGTACGCGCCGTCCGGCGACCAGTCGAGTAGGCGCAACTTTAAGGTTTCCGGCGTAGAGGTCGCGAGCAACTCTCCTTGCGCACTGTAGATGCTCAAGAACTCGCCAGCATGTTCGAATACGACTCGCTGCCCGTCGGGTGACCAGAGCGGGGAGGTGGGATAATCTACCTCGATCGTCTTAATGAGCGTACCATCGGCGACAAAGCTGATCAGGCGCGGGTGTGGTGCTCCGCTCACGATGAGGGCATGGCGGCCATCGGGAGCCAGAGCGATCCGAGTATCCTCGGAAGTCTGCACTGTCGGAGGCACGGCGAAGACCGTGATGGTCGGTGCCGTCCTGGCAGTGTCGGGGTAGGCAAGAATCTCGTGCGGTGTTGCCAGCAGAATGCCGCGCTCCGGCGTCCAGACGAGGTGGGAAATGATCGGCCCACGTGCCTGGGTATCCCCGACCTCGACGCTTTGCTTGGTTGCCAGATCCAGCACCAGCACCCGCCGATCCTCCCTGCCCAGCGCCTGATTCCAGCGAGGAACGTAGGCAATGCGCTGCCCATCAGGTGACCAGGTTGCGGTGCGCACATTGTCGAGCAGATACTGTTGCTCATTGGTCGTGACATTGTACAGCCACAACTCCGAGAGGCGCTTGAAGAGGAGCTGTGTGCCATCCGGCGACCAATTCAGCGGCACGATCCTCTCCTCGGTAGCGGTGAGCGCAATCGTGCTCTGCATTCTGAAATCGGCGGCGGTGATGGGCTCGGGGCTGAGATTAATTGGTAGTGGGATACCCGCAGCGACCGGGGTGCCTTCAGCAGATGCAGCCGGGGAATGGCTTGATGACTCGGTGGGTAGGGCTGCTGTTTCTGCGAGGGTTGACGGTGTACTTGTGGCGGGAAATGTTTCCGTGCTGAGCGGTGTGGTGAGTACCGTGGTCGTTTCGGTTTCAGCGGTGCGCGATGGTGATATCGTGGCGGGTGATGCGCTGCTCTCACTGATCGAAGGTGCGCCAGGCATGCCACAGGCTGTCAGCAGGAGCGTTAACAAGCAGCACAGCAGGCGGATGCGGAATAGACGGAGCATGGACGGAACTCCTCGATAGACCATAGATTGATGGTCCCAGGTATAGCGAAGGGAGGGAGATACCTGCGTTTCTACCACCACGCTTTGGTGTAAACTTTCCTGGGAATTCTTTTTGTTGCGTATTACTAATCCTCGGCTTGATAGGAGCGAGTGGTGAAATATATTGGGAAATCGATTCTTGCCGTAGTTGTCTCTGCAACAGTGCTCGTCCTTATCGCTATTGTCCAGACGGGAGGCCCAGTTGCTGCGATAACAAGCGGGATGTACACTTATGATCCACGACGTGATCAACCGAGTCACCTCATTGTCGAGAACCGGCCAGAGATGGTGCTACTCGCTACTTTACAGCAACAAATTGCCCAGGACGGAACGTATCCTCCTGACGCGGCGCTGCGCATCGTCGCTCTAGAGCCTACTAAGGTGGAATTGCAGATCGGTACTGACTGGCATGCAATTGCTTACGTGACGATGCTCTTGCGCTATGATAATGGTATCGAACAACACGAGATATTTGAGTTTCAATCTCTGGATTCTGAAGGGTTTGATCTGCCATTGCTCCCTGACATCGCGCTACATAATACCTTCAGGCCTTTGACAGCATGTCGTAAGATAACGCTCGATAAGTCATATTGTCCGGTAGGGTAGGAAGAGCCTTCGGGGTCTGCCTTCCAATTCTATGGCTAAATTACCAATCCA
>JAFAYS010000098.1 GCA_019240175.1 Chloroflexota bacterium
ACCCGGCGCGGCGCATCGACCACCTTGGCCGCATGGCGCAAATGCTTGATCTCGTTGAGGCCGATCAGGCCAGCCAGGCCGGCCCAGCGCCACGCGCCGAGATCTTCGCCGGTCACCAGATCTCTACCCGTGAAAACCTCGATCAAGCCCTTGACCTCGCCGACCACGGGAATGAAGTCAATGCCCGCCGAGAACCAGCCACCGATCCCGCCACCGGAATCTGCTTCGCCGCCGCTGTCGCTGCCGGACGTCGGAATAACGTCATCCGATCCTTGGGCCTGCGCCGCGCCCGGACTACAGCCGCCGCCACCGGAGATCGCGCTGGCCAAACATTGCATGCTATGCTCGACGGCGGGACGCAGCGTCTGGCTGCCGGCGATGATCGTCGCAATTAAAAGCGCCGCCGCAAGCGCGACGGCGGCGGCCTGAGCCACATTACTGCCCTGCTGGTCGCGCCACATCCGACGGAGCGCTGCATTTCGGGGCATGTATTCCTCCTTAACGACAGGAAGCAGCTTGTGTAGCTGCTTCCTCGATTTACCGCATCATTACCAGCCAGTGCGCACCAGACGAACCTTCCAGGTGAACTGATAGTGCCGCGCAATCGCCTTGGTCGGGTTGTACGGGCAGGGCGTCGTCCAGGTGCGCACGCGGTCGAGATACGCCTCGCCAGTCGCGCCCGAGTACAACGGCGTGCCGTTCACATCGTAGATCGCCAGCTCCAGCGCGCCACGCACCGGCGAGGACGCCCGCAGATTGACATGGATCGGCGGAATCACCACGCCGTCGACCATCTTGGCATGCACGCCGTCCGGTCCCATTGGGTGCAGATGCTGCGCATAGCTGATTAGCGAGCCGCGATTCTGCGACGCGAACGACGCCGCCGAGCCGTAGCCAACTTGACCGGCAGCAATCGGCGTGACGACTGTGCCCAGGTAGCGCCCGACGATCGTCTGGGGCGTCTCGGGCGGGATACAGCCCCACCAATCGCGCGACATGTTGTTCAGCTGCCGGGCGACCGCCTCAGCTCCAGCGTGTGCTGCCGCATCGCTGCTGTTCTGGCTTTGGCGACGAATCGCGCGAATCGCGCCAGTATTCCAGACCATCGGCAAGATCACCAAAACCGCCATTGTGATCAGCGCGGTGACAAGGGGCACCATGCTGCCGCGCTCTTCAACCAGCGGTTGCTTAATCGCATCGCGAAGTTTTCGCATACCTGCTGCTCCTAGCGCTCTCGCCGCATGGTGGCCGTGCCGCGCACCCACCAGTTCCAATCTTCAACGATATTGAACACGAACGGGGTTTTCAGACTCACGGTGACGGTCACGCTATCGCCGCCGCCCGACACCGAGATCCGCCGCTCAGGAAAGCCCGTCGAAGCTCGCGCCGCCGCCGCCTGGGGATTGCCCGGCGGTAGCGTGACAGCGGCTCGCGCACCTTCACGCGCCGCATTATTCGCCGCCACCTGCGTCACCATCAGCGCGCCGCCTTCCAGGATAAAGATCAAGACCATCACAAAGCCAAACAAGGCTCCGGTAAACTCGATCACTGCGCTCCCGGACTGACGCCGCTTGTGTGGTTGTATAGCCATATTTGCACGCTCCTTTTACGACACGCCTATAACAGAATTCGGTTCAGTCAACTGCATCCTCTGTCACAACCGGATGTCGTGCATAGCGCCGGAACGAACACAGCTGGCCACTTCGCGATCAGTGTATCAGCGTGCGTACCGGTCTTTTCGGCAACTTGGCCTGATGCTGCTTATGCATTCAATTTACACTTTTGCTTAAACTTTACTGTTCTTGAGAGAATATATCAATATGTTTATGTAACGAAAGTGTAAATCTTTGTGTAAACGATCCGTTACAAATTCATTGATAATCATCGCTCATATCGCCAAACAGCTTTATGTAAAACTCCTGCTTAAGTACAAGCGGCGGAAATAACAAAACCGCCCGCCGAGTTCGGCGGACGGTTGGTGTGCTCGAGATATTGCTTAGGCGCGTTGACTCATGAACATAGTAAAGTCGTAGTCGCCCGGCGACTGACCGTAGCTGGTCAACAGCGCTGCAGCCTCGCTGCGATGCTGCGTAGCATGGAGGATCACATCCAGGAGAATGTGCCACACGACACGCTCGCGCACCGCCCCAGGGATCACATAGCGGAT
>JAFAYS010000102.1 GCA_019240175.1 Chloroflexota bacterium
TCCTGTTCTACGAGCAGATCGCCGATCTCAAGCCACAGCAGCAGCAAACACAGCGCCAGGAGCCGAAGCAGGAGCAGCCCGCCAAAGCCGAGCGCCGCGAGCGCGACAAGCCTGAGCGTAGCGAGCAGCGTGAGAAGCCGGATCGTAGTGAGCAGCGCGAAAAGACCGAGCGTAGCGACAGCAACGGCAAAGTCGACAACAAGCGCGAGCGCGACAAGACCGAGCGCACGCCCGCACCCGCGCCCGAGCCGGAAGTCGCGGCACCACAGCGCTCCGTGTACGACACGCTGGTCGACGCGATCCAGCTGGCCCGTCAGCGCGGCTTTGTTAGCAACCTGGGCTCGCTCAAGGTGCTGATGCGCGAGCTTGACAGCGGCTTCAACGAGTCCAAGGTCAAAGACTCGAATGGCCGGCCCTTCTCGAAGTTCAAAGATTTTGTCAAAGAGGCCGAGCGCCAGGGCAAAGTTCAGATCTTCACCAACGGCACGGTGACCGAAGTCTTCCTGCCCGGCGAAGATCCGATGCGCGTCAGCCAGTTTGCCGAAGATCTGGCCTCACAGCAGGCCGAGCGCGAGCTTGAAAGCGAGCTTGAGCTGGAGGCGCTAAGCGCACCTGAGGTCGCTGAGCCGGTCGATCTGGCACCGGAGCCGGTTGATTTTGTCGCGCCGATCGTGGACGAGCCAGATGAGCCTGGTGTTGCCGAGCCGGTCACGCCCGAGCCTGAGCCGCAGCCGGTTGTTACGCCCGTCGCCGAAGAAGCCACATCGACGGAAGAAGAATCCACCCGACCCAGCTTTGGCGAGCGCGAGTGGCAGATCTTCCGCGGCTCGATGTCGCAGTTCACCGATCCGGTGCGCTTCGCCGAGATCTTCAGCGCGCTGCGCGGCCTGCGCAACCAGGAGATCATCGACCTGACCAACAACGAGCTGAAAGAGCTGGTCAAGCAGGCGATCAATCGCGGCATGTTGCAGCGCACCGGACGCGGCGCGAAAGCCTACTACCGGCTTAGCTCGCAGTACCGCGTGTCGCGTGATGAGTTCTACAGCGAGCCGCCGCGCCTCAGCGAGAGCCAAGCGCCAGCCGCCGAGACCGTGGAAGCCACGCAGGTCGAGAGCGCCGCAGGCCTGGTCGACGATACGGGAGTGGCAGCCGCCGCCAAGCGTCGCCGCGCCCGCGCGTATAGCTCGCTGGCCGCCGCCGCTGAAGCTTCAGCCACGACCGAGGCCGGCACGGAGGGCGTCGCCACCGAGAGAGCCGCGCCTGCTACCGATACCGGTGCTGGCCTGGAGCTGTCCGATCGTGTGAGCGATCAGCTGGCAACGCAGCGTGTAGACGAGCCGACGGCCAAGCCACGCCGCAACCGCCGCAAGAAGCCGGCTGTGTCGGCGGCAGAAGCCGAGCAGCCCGTCGAGGCAGTCGCCGAGGCGGCTCCGACTACGGTCGAGAGCGATCAAGCTGAGCCGACGGCTGAAGGTGATGGCGCGAAAGCGACGAACGGCACCAAAAAGCGCCGCAGCCGCCGTAAGAAGACCACCGAAGAAAGCCCGGCAGCCGAGTCCGAGACCGGCGGCGAGTAGCTGAGCAAGCATGGCAGTTGCGGTTAAAATCTGCGGTATCATGACGCCGGAACATGCGCGTGCTGCGGTCGTGGCTGGCGCGGATCTGATCGGCCTGGTCTTCGCGCCCAGCCGTCGCCGGATCAGCGTCGAGCAGGCGCGTGAGATCGCCGCCGCCGCCCGCGCTGCCGCCGCCGAGCGTGGAGCAGCTGTCGAGCTGGTCGGGGTTTTCGTCAACGAGCAGCCCGGGCAGATCAACGCGATCGTCGCGGCGGTGGGCCTCGATTGGGCGCAGCTCAGCGGTCACGAGGACGTTACGACGATCGATGCGATCAACACGCCAGTGATCAAAGCTATTCGCTTCGACGATCAACCGAGCGAGGCGGGCTGGCTGGCTCAATCCGCCGAAACTGGCCGCGTCGCTCCGCTGCTGATCGATGCCAATGTCGTCGGATCGTTCGGCGGCGCTGGCGTGACCGGCGACTGGGAGCAGGCCGCAGCGCTGGCACGCCGACGCCCGACGTGGCTGGCAGGCGGCCTAACACCGGAAAATATCACGGCTGCGCTCCAAAGCGTCAAGCCACAGGCAGTTGATGTGAGCAGTGGTGTCGAAACTGACGGCGTGAAGGATGTGGCCAAGATCCAAGCCTTTATCCAGAACGCCCGGCGCGCTACTTCAGCGCAGGCCGGCGATGCTCACAGCGCTACCGCACATATCCTTTCGATTCAGGAGGACCAATGAAGACCTTTCGGCGTTTACTAGGGCTTGGGCTGCTGGGCGCGCTTATTTTTGCGGCGCTGCGGCTTTACCGCCAATACCAGGAAGATAGCGCGTTCGATCTTGCGCCGGTCGGCAATCTGAGCAACGGCTCAACGCCCGGCGGCACGAAGCGCACGATCAGCAAAGAGCTGCTGGAAATTCTGGCCTGTCCGGTCGATAAAGGCCCGGTCGAGCTGCTCACCGACGACAGCGGCAAAGAGTGGCTCGTCAACCGGCGCAACGGCTACCGCTATCCGGTTGAGGACGGCATTCCGATCATGCTGATCGAAGAGGGCGAGAAGAACAAGGACGAGAGCCTGATCAGCCAGTAGTCCACAGTTACGATCGTAGACAAGGGTTCGGCGGTAAACGCTGAACCCTTGTACACTTTAACGCATGATTTCGATCGATGAGCTTAGGCAATTTCTGGATCACTTTTTTGCCGTCGAGCGCTACGGCGACGCTCAGGGCGGCGTGTTTCGCGCGGCGACGCGTCCGGTACGGCGGCTGGGGCTGGCGCTAGAGCCGTGGCCCACGATCGACGAGTGGGCCGACGCCGAGCGCCTGGATGCGGTGTTCCTGCATCGT
>JAFAYS010000109.1 GCA_019240175.1 Chloroflexota bacterium
CAAGCTCACCAGTCTCGCAGCGCAGGATCTGATTCAAGCTCAATTCGTGACGGCCTGGGCACCAGACGCTGGAGAGTCCGCAGCGGCCTGGTCAGCCGTTGACCTCGATGCGCGGCATATTTTACAAGGAGCAATGGGTCAGCACGAATGGGAGTGATTGGCGCAGGCATGTAGAATTTTTGCTTTTTTTAACTTTTAACTCTACAATAGTCCCACTACCTGGTGACCGATTCCCTCCTGGGCTCACCAGAACCCGCCAATCCACTGACTCAAGGGAGAGCTCCAATGACTCCGCGTCTGCTCCGCTCGCCGTCCATCCGCCTGTTTGCTCTGCTGACTGCCATCCTGGGCCTGATCGCCACCCATAGCCCATCGGCTACCGCCGCCGTGGTGTACCCCAACTCTATGGCCTCCACCGGCGACTCGATCACGCGCGCGTTCAACACAGGCTCCGATCCGTTCCTGGATGCGCCGTCAAACTCATGGAGCACCGGCTCGAACGCCACCGTGCAAAGCCAGTACCTGCGCATCCTGGCGAACAATCCCGCGATCAAGGACAAGAACTATAACGTAGCGATGACCGGCGCGAAGGTCAAGAATCTGGCCGACATGGCGACCGCGATCAACTTCCTTCAGGTTGAGTACGTTACGATCCTGATCGGCGCAAACGATGTGTGTACATCCAGCGAGTCGTCGATGACCTCGGTCGAAACATTCCGCGCGCAGTTCCAGGAGGGCATGCAGCGGCTGGCGAACGGCTCGCCGAATGCGCGGATCTATGTTGCCAGCATTCCCAACGTTTACAATCTCTGGTCGGTGCTCAAGAACAACTACGCCGCCCGCGCGACGTGGTCAGTGGTCAACATCTGCCAGTCGATGCTAGCGAATCCCGGCTCGACCAATCAGGCCGATGTGGCGCGGCGTGAGCGGGTGCGGCAGCGCAACATTGACTTCAACACGCAGCTTCAGCAGGTCTGCGCGCAATATCCGCAGTGCCGCTTCGATAACAACGCGGTCTTCAATACCGTGTTTACCGCCAGCGATGTTTCGACGCGCGACTACTTCCATCCCTCGGTCGCGGGC
Organism: Chloroflexota bacterium; assembly: GCA_019240175.1. Lineage (GTDB taxonomy): Bacteria > Chloroflexota > Chloroflexia > Chloroflexales > Kallotenuaceae > LB3-1. The sequence continues at coordinate 1,084 of JAFAYS010000109.1, forward strand.
CAGGCCAAGCTTTCTAACGTAGCGTGGCAGGCGTCAGGGTTCTAAAAGAAGAACCTAGAACCCAGAACCTAGAACCTGGGGAGCAACAATAGAGTAAGTACCAAAAATCCCCTCTCCTGTCGCAACGGGAGAGGGGAAGGCGAAGCCAGGGGTGAGGGCCTGCGGCACGAAATCGACCTCAATCTTTCAATGCCATGCAGCCCAGATCGGACTGCTGTAGCCGACGACCGAGCCGCTGTGCTGCACACGCACGACAAACCACTGCTCCGGCGCCGCCTGTGGCGGAATTGTGACGCGCCAGCTTGCTTGCTGCAAACCACTAGTCTCATACGCGTCGACCAGCGCGCCGCCGTTGGTCCACAGTTCCAGCCGTGCGACGCGTCCTTCCGCCGCCGGGTCGTCGCACCACACGCCGATGCTCAGCGGCTCGCGAGACGGCAGCACGAGCCGGGCACCCATGAGCGCATCGTTGCCCATCACCAGCAGCGACAACGTTGGCGAGCGGGTGGCAAAGACCTGGTGCTGCCGCAACGCCGACTGGATCGACGAGGCCGTGAGCGTCGGTGCCAGCAAGCCGGCGCGAGGCAGCCGTGGGCTGCCCCAGTTGTCGCCGTGATGATCCGAGACGCCGATCGCGCCGACGTGCCAGCCATTGTCGAGCGCGCGAAAAAACGTCGCGCCGTAGTCGTCATCGCGATTGAAGCACTCAAGCGTCACAATCCGCTCGTCGAGCGCGGGCAGATACATGCAGCCGTCGAAACAGGTCACCTCGCGGCCTGGATGATTAAAGCCCGCCAGCACCATGTTGCCCGGCGTTGGTCGCGGATCGGCCAGCCACTCGTAATACTGTGCCATCGATTCGTCGCCCGTGTGGTGATAGCCAGTGTGCTCCGCCGACCACCAAACATTGCTGTGGCCCTGGCGCGGCGACGACCACTCAAAGCCTCGAATGGCGACAAACTCGTCGCTGGTGAGCGCGGTAACCTGTGCGGCAGCCTGATCCCAGTAACGCCCAACCAGCGCGCGATCACGATCGAAGAACTCGCCGTGATCGGTGATCGCCGCGAAGTGCAGGCCGCGATCGCGCATCTGGCGCAGCGCATCTTCGGGCCGTCCGGTACCGTCGGAAAAGCCGGTATGATTATGCAGATCGCCGTAAAAGAGCCGCAACTGCCGGGAGCGTAGCAGGCGCGGCAGTGTGATTGCCTGTGGTTCGGCGTCAAGCACCAGTCTGCTGGTGTCGCTATACCTATGCGCTGTCATGAAGCATCCTCATTGGTTATACATACAAACACGTCGATCAACCAGGCCTCGTGCTGCAAGGTTAGGGCCTCAATTCGCCACATCATTGGAGGGATAGTGAAAAAGTACTTGCGGAGAGCGGTTAAAACACGGACAATACAGGCTCTGCATAGCCAGCACAAGCTCAGGGACGAGCAGATGTTGTATGCCGCAACAGAATCCAGCATTGAATGGCGCTACGCCGCACCATAATCTTCACACGCGCTCTGCACGACAGCCACAAGGATCGCTATGAATTGGCAATATTCACCATATGCGCTGTTTTTACTGATTGCCGTAGCCGTTTCTCTGGCAATGGCGGTGTACGCCTGGCGACGGCGTGTCACTCCCGGCGCGGCAATCTTCGCGATCTTTATGCTGGCCGTCGCCGAGCTTGTGTTCGGTCATGCGCTCCAGATTGCCGGTGCCAATCAGGACACAAAAACGCTGTGGGCTAAAGTCGCCTACCTTGGATTGGTCACTGCACCGCCGCTCTGGCTTATGTTTGCGATCAGCTTCAGTGGCCGCGCGCACTGGCTAACCCCAGATAACATCACGCGGCTGCTGATCATGCCGGCGCTCACGCTGATGCTGGTCTGGACCTTTGAGCTAGGACATGGACTGGTCTGGAAAGAAGTAGGGTCACTCACGCTCGCGCCCCCCGGTTCGCGCACCAGGACATCAGTGCTCGTGATTGGTTACGGCCCGTGGTTCTGGCTGCATATGCTCTACTCCTATGTGCTGATCGCAGCCGGCACCTGGCTGATCATCAAGCCCTTGCTGAGTGCGCCCAGAAAATATCGCCAGCAGATCAGCGCGCTGCTGATTGGCGTGATGGTGCCGGTCCTGCTCAACTTTTGGTATATCACCAGTGGCAGCTGGATCACCAATATCGATCTCACGCCGTTTGTCTTCACCCTGGCCGGCATTGGCATGGGCTGGAGCTTATTCCGCTTCCGGCTGCTGGAAATCCTGCCCGTCGTCCGTGATATGATCTTTGAAAACATGTATGCGGGCGTGATCGTGCTGGATACGCGCCGGCAGATCGTCGACTTCAACCCCGCCGCCGAGCACTTCTTCTCCTGGCCACGCGAGAAGGTCGTCGGCCAGCCGCTCGCGGCCATCATCCCGGAGCTGGCAAACATCCTGCCGCAGACCGACGAAGGCACAGACAGCCGCGAGATCATCACCTTGAGCGTCGATCAGCATACCCGGATCTATGAGCTGACCTTCTCACCGCTGCGCAACCGCTACGGCTACAGTGTCGGCTGTATGGTTGTGCTGCGCGATATGACTGAGCAGAAGCAGGCTGAGGCGGCGCTGCGCGAGAACGAGTCGCGCTATCGCGTAGTCTCCGAGCTGACCTCCGACTTCACTTATGCCGTCGCGATCGATCCCACCGGCGATCTGGAGATCGACTGGATTACCGACGCCTTTTATCGCATAACCGATTTCACGCCCGAGGACGTGCCGGCGCTGGGCGGCTGGCGCGCGCTGGCACATGTGGAAGACCGCAAAGTCTTGACGCAGCACCTGCGCAAGCTCTTCGCCGGCGACTCCGATATCGCCGAGTTTCGGATCGTGAAAAAAACCGGCGAGGCGATCTGGATTCGCAACTACGGCCAGCCGCAGTGGGACCCCGAGCAAAGCCGGGTAACCCAGATCCTAGGCGCCGGCCAAAATATCACCGAGCACAAACGCGTCGAGGCCGCGCTACGTGAGAGCGAGGAGCGCTACCGGCTGCTCTTTGAAAGCAATCCCAACCCGATGTGG